>NZ_SMKP01000165.1:0-25141 GCF_004349015.1 Nonomuraea diastatica | reverse complement strand
CGGCGGCGTGGACGGCGGCGGCGAGCAGGTCGTGTTCCGGGTAGGACCAGCCGAAGCCGAAGCGGCGCCGGGTGTAGCCGAAGGCGATGCCGTTGAGCGGGTCGGCGAAGGCTTCGGCGCCCGCCGAACCGTCGTGGCCGAACGCGCTGGCGCTGAGGAACGCATACTGCAGACCCTTGGCCTGAAAGCCGAGCGCGTACCTGCCCTGCTCGCCGCGGACCAGGTCACCGCCGACGGAGTGCAGCTGGGCGAACTCGCCGACGGTGTCCGGCTTGAGCAGCGGGGCGCGTCCATTCACTCCCCCTCGGCCTCGGGCAACCCAGGTACAGGTCCAGCCCGTACGGGATCCGGATGCGCTCGTCGTAGACCTGCTGAAGCGAGTGCCCGCTCACCCGCCGGATCACCTCGTTCACCATGGCGAAGCAGACGAACCCGCCGTAGCCGTAGGCCGAACCGCGACGCAGGCGGTCACGTACGGCCTGCTGGCCCGCCGGCCGCGACTGCTGAACGCTCAATCGCGTAGCGGGAGGCGCACACGGAAGGTGGCGCCGACGCCGGGGTGGGAGTTGATCGAGACCTTGCCGCCGTGCGCGGTGACCACGGCCTGGACGATGGGCAGGCCGAGGCCGGCGCCGCCGCGGCGGGTCTCGTTCCCGTGCCGGTGGTCCACCCGGTAGAACCGCTGGAAGACCCGGGCGGCTTGCTCCTGGTCCAGTCCCGGTCCCTGGTCGGCGACCTCGATCAAGGCGTGGCCGTCCGCCGCGGCGACGCGTACGGCCGCCGGCGTTCCGTCGGGGGTGTGGTGGAGCACGTTGGCCAGGAGATTGCCCAGCACCTGGCGGAGCCTGGCGGCGTCGCCGGTCACCCAGACCGGCCCGTCGTGATCCAGCGACAGCGGCCGGTCGGGATCGACGGCCAGCGTGTCGGCCACCGCGTCGGCGGCCAGCTCGGTCAGCTCGACCGGGGCGCGGTCCAGCGGACGGCCCTGGTCGAGGCGGGCCAGCAGGAGCATCTCGTCCACCAGGGAGCCCATCCGAGTCGCCTCGGCCTCGATCCTGGCCATCGCCTTGTTCAGGTCGTCTTTGCGCACGGCCGCACCGCGACGGAACAGCTCCGCGTAGCCGCGGATGGTGGCGATGGGGGTGCGCAATTCGTGCGAGGCGTCGGCGACGAACCGGCGCAACCGGTCCTCCGACTCCTGCCGCTCGCGGAAGGCGCCCTCGATCTGGCCGAGCATCGCATTGAGCGCGTCGCCGAGCCGCCCGACCTCGGTGCCCGGTGGGGCCATCTCGATCCGCCGCCCGAAGTCTCCCGCGCCGATCGCCGCCGCGGTCTCGACGACGCGGTCCAGCGGGCGCAGCCCGCGGCGGATCAGCTGGGCGGCCAGCAAGGCCAAACAGGCCAGCCCGATCCCGGACGTGCCGATCAGCACGAATGCCACCCGTTCGGTCAGCTCGTCGCTGGCGGTGAGGAGCTGCTCCGGCGTGCTCAGCGCGAGCAGGCGGGAGTTGCCGGGCCCGCGCCAGTCCTGGATGGCGCCGAACGTCGCCCCGGCGGCCAGCGTCAGCGCCAGGGCCAGCAGGCCGACCACGGTGGTGACCAGACGGGCTCGCAGTGACATCAGTCCTCCCTGGGCAGACGCAGGACGTACCCGACGCGGGGCACGGTGTGGATGAGGGGCGGATCCACGGCGTCCACCTTGCGGCGCAGGTAGCTGATGTAGGTCTGCACCACGCCGTCGTTGCCGCCGAAGTCGTACTCCCAGACGTGGTCCAGGATCTGCCGCTTGGTCACCACCCGGCCGGCGTTGGCCACCAGGAAGCGCAGCAGCTTGAACTCGGTCGGGGTCAGGTCGAGCAGGGTGCCGTCCCGCCGCACCTCGTAGGCGTCCTCGTCGATGACCAGGTCCTGGAAGCTCAGCAGGCCGCTGCCCGGCTCGGCCCGTTTGGCACGGCGCAGCACCGCCCGGATCCGGGCGATCAGCTCCTCCAGGCTGAACGGCTTGGTGACGTAGTCGTCGCCGCCCACCGTCAACCCGCCGATCTTGTCCTCGGTCGCGTCCCGCGCGGTGAGGAACACCACGGGAACCTCTGTTCCGGTGGCGCGGATCCTGCGGCACACCTCGGTGCCCGGCACATCCGGCAGCATGATGTCCAAGACGATCAGGTCGGGCCGGAAGGAGCCGTTCATGGCGACGGCGGCTGCGCCGGTGGCGGCTGTCGCGGTTTCGAATCCCTCGTACGTCAGGGCGGTCGAAACGAGATCAGCGAGGTAGGGTTCGTCGTCCACCACAAGGATACGGCTCACACGCTCCAGTCTCACCCGGCGGGCGGGGTGACATCGCTCCAGGTCCACGATTCACATAAGCCTCTAAGAACGCCCGCACAGCCGTTGAAGATCATTTTGTTCCACTGGGTGCCATGGAGACACTCTCGGCCCTTGTCCTGCGACGCAAGGGACTGGTCGCCCTGCTGGCTCTGCTGGCGTTCTTCGTCGGCATGGGCGCCACACCCATCGCCATCCAACGCCTGTCGGAGGAGTACGCCCACCCGGGCATGCCCGCCTTCGACGCCAACCAGGAAATCGTCAAGATCTACGGGAACGGCGGTTACCAGCGGCCGTTCGTTCCTGTCGTCGTCCTGCCCGAAGGGCTGCGCGCGGACGCGAGCAAGGAGGCGATCGGCCGCGCCTACGCCGCGGTGGCGGCGAAGCTGCCCCAGGCCCGCACCGTGTCCTACGCTGACACCGGCGACCCGCGGCTGGTCGGCGCCGACGGCCGGACCACGTTCGGCCTGGTGTTCCCGGGCACCTACTCCGACGGCAGCCCGCCGGGCGGCGGGCTCGGCGAGACGCCCGACGAAAGCCCGATCATCGTCGGGGCGATGACCCCGCACCTCCCACCGGGCACCCAGGTGCACGTCACCGGGCTCGACACGCTCGCGCCTAGCGTGGACGCGGGCGGGGTGGACGTGCCCGCCAAGATCGGTCTCGGCGTGCTCGCCGCGGTGGCCGTGTTGTTCCTGGTGTTCCGCTCGATGCTCGCGCTCGTCCCCATCCTCATCTCGGTCATGTCGATCTTCGTGTCGTTCCTCGTGATCCTGCTGCTCACGCTCGTGATGACGGTGCACGACGTGGCCCTGACCACCATGCCGCTGCTCGGCCTGGGCATCGCCGTGGACTACTCGCTCCTGCTGGTCGCCCGCTGGCGGGAGGAGCAGGCCAACGGATTCCGCGGTGACGAGGCGGTGCACCGGGCCATGGCGGGCGCCGGGCGCGCCGTGCTGTTCAGCGGCGTAGCGGTCGCCGTCGGGCTGGTGACCATGGTGGTGCTGCCGGTGCCGTTCCTGCGCAGCCTGGGCATCGCCGGCATGATCATCGCCGCGGTGAGCGTGGCCGCGACGCTGACCGTGCTGCCGGTCCTGCTCGCCCTCACCGGCCAGCGGCTGGACCGCCGGGCCGAGACCGGCCGCCGCTTCGCCCGAGAGGCCGACGCCGGGCGGGCGTGGTCGGCCTGGGCCCGAGGCGTCGTACGGCTGCGCCGGCCCGGTGCACTGGTCTCCGGTGGCCTGCTGCTGGCGCTGGCGCTGACCGGCCTCGGCGTCAACCTGGGCCTGCCCGAGAGCCGCAACCTGCTGACCACCGGCCCCGGCCACGCGGGGCTTACCGCGCTCGCCAGCGCGGGCGTGCCCGCCGGCTCGATCACGCCGATCGACGCCCTGGTCACCGGCGACCCGGCGGCCGCCGTCGAACACATCAAGCAGGTCGAGGGCGTGGCCACCGTGCTCGCGCCGCAGACGTCCGCCTGGCGGCGCGACGGGACCGCGGTCATCTCGGTGCTGCCGGTGGCCGAGAACGGCAGCCCGGCCGGCGAGGCGACCATCGAACGCGTCCGCGCCGCCGTTCCGGACAACGTCCGCGTCGGCGGGAACGCGGCGCAGAGCTTGGACTTCCAGAGCCACACCTACGGCGCGTTCCCTTGGATGCTGGCTCTGATCGCGCTGGTCACGTTCGTGTTGCTGGCCCGGGCGTTCCGGTCGCTGCTGCTGCCGATCAAGGCGATCGTGCTCAACCTGCTCTCGCTCGGCGCGGTGATCGGCGCCATGGTGCTGCTGTGGCAGTTCGGCTTGGGCACCAGGGAGATCCTCGACATCCAGCCCACCGGCTCGATCGGTGAGTTCGTCCCCCTGACGGTCTTCGCCTTCCTGTACGGGCTGAGCATGGACTACGAGGTGTTCATCCTCGCCCGGATGCGTGAGGAGTACGACAAGACCGGTGACACCCGCCAGGCGGTCGTGGAAGGCGTCGGGCGTACCGGGCGGCTGGTGACCTCGGCGGCACTGATCCTGTTCATCTCGTTCGCGGCCCTGGCCATGACCCCGGAGCTGGACGTCAAGGTCTTCGCCAGCGGCCTGGCGCTCGGCATCCTGCTGGACGCCACGCTCATCCGCGGCGTCCTGGTCCCCGCGTTCGTGGCGATGATGGGCCGGTGGAACTGGTGGTTGCCGGGCTGGGCGGCACGTCTCCTGCGGGTCAGCCCCTCACCGCTGGCGGACGAGGCCCCCGAGCGGGTCCCGGAGTCCGTCGGCTGACGGACAAGCTCAGAAGAGGTCGGCCGGGAAGGGACACGCACTCCACCGTCACCTCCCCGGCGGAGCACGACCCCTTGGGCGAGTCCGTGCCCGGGACGACCCGCCCGGACAACGACTTCGCCGCCGGCGGCGGGCTGACCAGAAGCTCGACTGCTTCAGTCCTGAGCGGAGCTGCTCCGCGGCAGCCGGGTCGCCGGTCGGGGCTGCTCAGCCCTCCCACAGTTGAGAATGTCAGGCGTCCCGTCTGACGATCAAATCGTTCGCGGGTATTGCTACTGCGGCCAGGTAGATCGCCATACCGGCTAACGCGAACAGCTCACCACGGGCGAGGTGACCGGCGAGGTTGGGGAGCATGAGCGGCCCTAATCGCTCGCCCCACGGCGTCGGTAGGAGGTTGATGATCGTGGGGAGCACGAACAGAAAGGTCGCAACGGTTGTGATGGCCGCCGTCCCTGAGCGTGTGATGGCACCGAGGCCCAGCCCGACCAGGCCCGCCACCATCGTGGCCAGGCTCACGCTGAGCAGCCGTGCAAGCTCTTCGGTCAGCGGGCCGGCGGCACCAGGGATCGGCCGGTCCCCGACGATCAGGCGTGAGGTCAGGTATGAGGCGAGCACGGCCGTCAGTGCGACGGAGTGTGATGCCGGCTACGACCAGTGTCTTGGCGGCCAGAAACACGAGCCGCGCCGGTACGGCGGCCAGGCTCACCCGAATCGTGCCCGTCGCGTACTCGGAAGTGATGACCAGCACGGCGAACACGGCCATGCAGAGCTGGATCAGCGGGCCGACGGACTGGTCGATGGGCAAGGCGTGGAAGTGACCCGCCGTTCGGAGGGCAGGCTGTCCCAGAAGCGGGCCACGGTCCATGCCATGACGATGTTGAGCAGGCGGGTGGCGGCGGTCAGGCCGCCTGGCACGTGCCACCCCGTCGGGCAGCCGGGCTCAACCTGAGGCGGTGGATGGCCGACAGCGAGATGCCCGGTCGGTGCAATCATCTCCAACATGGCTCAACCCTCCCTCGCGACGAGAGACGAGCACATCAGAGCGGTGTCCGAAGTCCCGCCTCCACCCTGGGGTGGATGCTGGGCCGTGGACGCTCCACGCATTCACCCTGAGGATGATGAGCCTTCCTCAGCGACACGCGGGGTGACCAGTCCACTCTCACAAGCGATGATCACGAGTTGGGCCCGGTCGCGGGCGCCGAGCTTGGCCAGCAGGCTTCCCACATGGCTCTTCACGGTCGCCTGGGTGAGGTGAAGGTGGGCGGCGAGTTCGGTGTTGGACAAGCCGCGGGCGATCGATGACAGGACTTCACGCTCGCGGCCACTCATGTGCGGTCCTCAGCAGGCGGCGGCGTGGACGGCGGCGGCGAGCAGGTCGTGTTCCGGGTAGGACCAGCCGAAGCCGAAGCGGCGCCGGGTGTAGCCGAAGGCGATGCCGTTGAGCGGGTCGGCGAAGGCTTCGGCGCCCGCCGAACCGTCGTGGCCGAACGCGCTGGCGCTGAGGAACGCATACTGCAGACCCTTGGCCTGAAAGCCGAGCGCGTACCTGCCCTGCTCGCCGCGGACCAGGTCACCGCCGACGGAGTGCAGCTGGGCGAACTCGCCGACGGTGTCCGGCTTGAGCAGCGGGGCGCGTCCATTCACTCCCCAGACGGCCGCCGCGTACAGACCGGCCAGGCCGCGCGCGCTGCCCACCCCACCGGCGGACGCCTGGCCGTTCGCACGGACAGCGCGGGTGTTGGCGAAGGCCACCTGGTCCAGCGGCGGCGTGCTGTTGAGCCCGTAACCGATGCCGAGAATGCTGTGCGGACCGGGCACGTTCGACCAGAACGCGGCCTCCTGCTCCGGCGTGGCCGTCCACCACTCGATCGGCCGGAACCGGTCCTCCTCGGCCTCGGGCAACCCCAGGTACAGGTCCAGCCCGTACGGGATCCGGATGCGCTCGTCGTAGACCTGCTGAAGCGAGTGCCCGCTCACCCGCCGGATCACCTCGTTCACCAAGGCGAAGCAGACGAACCCGCCGTAGCCGTAGGCCGAACCGGGACGCCAGTACGGGCGCTGGGCGGCCAGGCGGCGCGCGATCACCGCGTCGTCGGCGAGCTCGGCCGCCGACAGCCCGCCGTCGACGCCGATGACGCCGGAGCGGTGCGTGAGCACGTCCCGCAACGTGATCGCGTCCTTGCCGGCGGCGGCGAACTCCGGCCAGTACCGGGCCACCGGCTCGTCGAGGTCCAGAAGCCCCTCCTGCACCAGCAGCGCCGCCACCAGCGTCGCGGCACCCTTGGTCGAGGAGTAGACCCCGGTCAGCGTGTCGCCGCCCACCTCGTCCCCAGCCCACAGGTCGACCACCCGCCGGCCGTGCACGTAGGCGGTCAGCTGCGAGCCCGCCTGGCCGTCCTGCTCGGCCACCACCGCGGCGAACGCCTCGCGCACCTGCTCGAAGCCGTCCGCGATCCTTCCGTGAACATCCGTCCTACCCATCGTCGGCAACCTTTCGTGGGTGTTGGTCGCCGGCATGACGGATGGTCCGGAGGAAAGGTGACCGGGCGCGTTCGCGGTCACCTTTCACTGGTTTGATGCGTCAGCTGTCTGACGTGGCTGAGATGAGAGGAATGCGATCGTGACGTCCCATGACTTTCTGGCCGACCAGTTCCAGGGGCACCGTCCCCATCTGAAGGCGGTCGCCTACCGCATGCTCGGCTCGCTGAGCGAAGCCGAGGACGCGGTGCAGGAGGCATGGTTGCGGCTGGCGCGTTCGGACTCGGGTGACGACCGTGGTGCGCAGCGAGCGGGGCCCGGAGTGCGGAGGCTACAGCGTGAGGGCAGAGCCGAGTGTGCTTTCGCGCGCGATCAGATGGGCATCGGCCGTGACCCTGCGTGCGGGCCGGTCGGTGCCCCCGATCTGCTCGGCGAGCATTTCGACCGCGGTCCGGGCGATCCCCGCCTTGTCAGGTGCGATGGTCGTGAGGGACGGAGTCGTGAGCCGGGCCGCTTCGATATCGTCGATGCCCACCACCGCGATGTCCGACGGCACCCGCACGCCCCGGGTGATCAATGCCCGGATGGCGGCGAGCGCCACCCGATCGTTGAGACAGAAGATCGCGTCGATGTCCGGGGCCTTCGCAAGCAGCTCGGCCACACTCGTGGCGACCTCCTCCGGATTGTGCGCGCCCCGAGGGCTGACGACCAGCGCAGGGTCGAATGGGATGCCATACGCATCGAGTGCCTTGGCGTATCCCTCGTGTCGGAGACCGGCCGCCTGTGGCTGCCCTGGGCGCCGCCGACCGCCCCGGGCGCCCAGCACGCCGATCCGGCGGCGGCCGATCTCGAGCAGGTGCGTCACAGCGGTCTGAGCCGCCTCCCGGCTGTCGATCGCCACGTTGTCGGCGGATCGCACCGGACGCTCGCCCAGCAGCACGAGGGGCGTCTTGTCCGGGCGGCTCCGCAGATATCGCTCGGACAGCGACCAGTGCTGAAGGATCACCCCGTCGATGAGGCGGCCGCGAAAGCCTTCGACGACCAGCTTCTCGCGTTCGAGGTCGCCCGCCGTACAGTCGATCAGAACGGTGAGGTCATGTTTTTCGGCCTCCCTGACGATCCGTTCCGCCAGCTCGGCGAAGTACGGGCTGCTCATGCTCGGCAGCGCGAGCGCGATGATCCCCGTACGCCCGCGCCGGAGGTTCCGTGCGGAGATGTTCGGCCGGTAGTCCAGCTCGATGACCGCTTCTTGCACCTTGGCCTTGGTCGCGGGCGTGAGGTAGGGGTATCCGTTGAGCACGTTGGACACCGTCTTGATGGAGACGCCTGCCAACTTCGCGACATCCTTGATCGTCGCACTCATCTCGCGAACTCCTCGTAACTACCGTGGCCGGGTCATCCGTTCAAGCGGAATCACACCGCACCGCCCAGCTGTCGTGCGCCTCCGCCAGCTCGGCAACGAGGCGAGGATGTCGCGCCGACGGGCCGTGCGGCTCCGTGGATCGCCGGCGATGTCGGACGGTTCCCGATCCCGCCTGGCTTGGCGCACCAGCTTCCATCGTCCGCGCCGGACGCCGAGTCTTCCTCGTACTTCCAGCATAGATCGCGTTCCACGGGTCGATGGCCCCGCCAGACCGGCAGCATGCTCATGCCTTCGAACGGCAGGGGCCCCGCACCGCCCGGTCGGGTGCCACCTGCCGCTTATCTACGTCGCGTAGCCGGCCGCGCCCAGCACCTGCGCTATCGTGACGCGTCGATCGCTCAGGCTTCCCGCGCAGCCGTACGGCCCGTCGTCCGCACGCCGATGCCGCTCCGGAGGACGAGCCGGATGTTCGTCACGGAGCAGGCGCCTCGATCAATGTGATCGAGTGCGCCGGGAACGTGTGCTTGACGCCGGTGCCGGTTCTAGGCGCGGTCGTGGTCGTCGTCTTCACCGCGTCCGGGTCGTCCTTGGTATTGAAGCTGCTGATCTCAGCGCCGTTCAGCGTGTGCACCCTGACCTCGCCGCTCCCGGGCAACGCGACGTTCGCCGTCACCGGGGTGTCGCGGTCCCGGTTGAGGACGAACAGCCGTACGGAGCCATCGGAGCTGCGGGTGGTGAGCACGCGCAGCGCCTTGAAGCCGCCGTCGCCGCCGGGGTTGTTCACGACCTCGTTCTCCACCGGCCTGGTCCCGGCGAGCCCGCCGGCGAGCCTCAGCATCCGGGCCCGCGCGGTATCGATGAAGTCCGGCGCGCCGCCGAACAGTTCGCCCGCCGTCGGGCCCCCGGCGTTCAGGTTGGAGGAGATCGCGAGCGGCATGCCATGCTCGATCATTCCGACCAGCAGGTCCGCATGGATCAGCGTCGTGGAGACCGACCCGGCCCAGCCCTTCGGAGCCGGACCGGTGCCGGGCTGCTTGATCTGGCCGTACTCGCTGACCTCGAGGTACGGCTTGTCCTTGTCCGGCCCGAAGCGGTCGATGGCAGCCGTCAGCCGGTCGAGCTCGTCGCGGATCACATTCTCGGCGAGAGCCATCGCACTGTCATGAATCTTCTCCGGAGCGCCACCGACGTCCGGCCGAGCGTACAGGTGCACCCCTACGCAGTCGTACGGCTTGTCCTTGCCCATCAACTCGACGAACTTCGTGGTCTCCCATGCCGAGCAGATGTCGATCGACGGGTCGGCCTTCTTCATCGCCTTGTAGTAGTCGACGAAGCCCGGATGCGGTCCCGAACCGTAGTCGGCCCGGATCCTCGCGCCTTCCGCGGGGATCCGGCCGTGCTTCCCGTCGCCGAACCGGATCTCGCCGCGCTTCGCATCGATGCTGTAGACGGCGTCGTCCGGACCGGCCTGGCTCAGGTTGCCGACCGCGCGCCATTCCGCGCCGTCCACCCGTACGACCTGGCTGCGGGGGACGACCGGCGGATACCAGACCTGGAACCTCTGGCTCGCCGCGCCGTTGCTCACCGCGGCCGATTCACGATGGTCGCACTCTTTGCCGACCGGCTGGTCGATCTGCCGTTGTGTGCCGCCCAGGACGTACTGCCGGAGCCGGGCGTCGAGATCCTCGGCACGCCAGTAGCGCTGGTTGCCGAGGTACAGCTCGTTGCCGAGCTCCCAGGCCCTGATGCCGTACGGTTCGGCGTGTCCGTTGTCGGCGCGTACCTTCGCCCAGTCCTTGCCACCGTTGGGGTTCGACCCGACCGGGGCATTGAGATACTCCACGAAGTCCGCCGCGTCCGCGACCGTCTGTGTGGTCGCGTTCGTCATGATCGTGGTTCTGGCGCCGATCTGTCCGACGAAACGCTGGTTCTCGTCAGGACCATAGATGCTGTCCATCGGCTCGGCTCCGCCGACGAAGCCGCCGCCGACCTGGCAGCCGCGGCCGGCTTGTGACCCAATGGCCTTCTTCCAGTTGAAGAGGTTCGCGACCGTCCCGCCCGGGTAGCGGACGAGGCCGACCCCGGTCTGCCTGGCGAGATCGACCATGCGTGGCACCGGCTTGCCGGCGGCGTCGTCCCACATCCCGAGGCCCTTGGCGGGCCAGCGGTGGTTCGCCCCGATGATCTCGCGTGGCACCTTCCCGGCGATCGGAGTGTCGCTCACCTTGATGACGGTGTCCGCCCGCCCCGAGGCGTCGCCGGATGCCGCACCTGGCGTCGCAGCCACGGTCACCAAGGCGATGGAGGCCGCGGCGTATGAGATGAACCGTTTCATTGTGAATCCTCTGACGTAGTGGCGACCTGCCCGAAGACGTCGCCGATCTCCTTAACGAGCACGCCGCGGAGCGCCGTGCGGTCCCGTTGGTAGGCGTGATCCTCCGTGATGTTCCGTTCCGGCGTACGGATGGAGCATCGACCGCGTCCGTCCGCGCGTTCCAAATCACCGGGTCCATGCCGTAGGGCACAGACTTCGCCGCCACATAAGACCTGGTGGGCCCCATCTCCGGCCGCCCGGCCAGGTCGGCGAGCGAGATTCCCGCACCGGGATCCGGCCATCGCACGCCGGCGTCATGGGGATCGGCGTACTTCGTGGCGAACGGCGGCTCCGCCACCTCGCGGGGCTCGGCTGACAGGCCGGCCGCGAAGCTCCCGGGCAGCCGGACCGCACAGCGATCGATGATCTGGTCGTACGGCCGGGGCACGACCATCGGCAAGTGCGGCGCGTCGAACCAGCACACCGCGAACCCGGGCCGGGAGTCCAGCCGCTCCAGGAACCTGGCGCTCTGGCTGGGCATCCGCCTGTTCCACAGGTTCGCCCGCGCAGGGCAGAACAAGGGGAACGGCGTGTGGCAGCCGTCGAGCTCCGTCGACGTCTCCGCGAGCGCGTCGAGGTGCGGTGTACGGGTGGCCCGATTGCCGGCGTATCCGTGGGTGTCCCAGCGCTGCTCATCGCTGAGCACAACGAGCACGTTCAACGGCACGCTTCCTTGGACGGATTTAGTATAACGTTGTAGACAACGTTATAGATGCGACCCTCGGCCGGCAACAGCAGGAGGCCAGATGCCCGCGATCCTGTTCATCACCGCGGACCAGCTGCGCAAGGACGCGCTCGGCTGTTACGGCGGCCGGGCGGTGGCGACGCCGCACCTGGATCGGATCGCCCAGGAGGGCACGGTCTTCGATCGCGCCTACACGGCGAGCCCTCTGTGCCTGCCCAGCCGGAGCTCGCTGCTGACGGGGCGTTATCCGCGAAACCACGGCGCCTACAGCAACTTCCGCGACAAGCCGCTATCGGTGGACGTGCCGAACCTCTACCAGGCGCTGGGAGCTGAGGGTTATTCCGTCGGGCACATCGGCAAGTGCCATTACGCGCCGGTGCCGTACTCCGCCACCGGCCCCGACCGGACCCTGCCGTACGACTCGTTCCGGGATTACTACCTGAGCCTCGGTATCGAGCATCTGGCGTTGCAGGACGACAAGCAGGTGTCGGTCTGGTTCTACGACGACTACGCGCGGGAATTGGAGGCGGCCAGCCTGTTGAAAGGCTACCGGGACGCCGTTTGGGATCAGGCGGCCCGCGCGGTGTTCCCTTTCCCCGGTCCGGCGGAGTGGCATCCCGATGCCTGGGTCGGCCGCAAGGCTCGCGAATGGACCGACTCCTGCGACGAGGAGCGCCCGATGTTCGCCTGGGTCTCCTTCAGCGGTCCGCACTTCCCGTTCGACCCTCCTGAGGAGTATCTCTCCCGGGTCGACGAATCGCTGGTCGGCGAGCCCGACGTGGACCCGTCCGAATGGGCGGAGCCCGGCCGGTTGCACTACCAGAGCTTCCATGGCCCCTCACGGGGACGCATGGAGGGCGGCGGATTCCACGACCGTGATCCAGCGTACTGGCGGCGGCTGCGCCACCATTACCTCGCCAACGTGGCGCTGATAGACGACCAGGTGGGACGCCTGATCGCCGCCGCCGAGGCGCGGTTCGGCGACGATCTGGTCGTGGTGTTCACCTGCGACCACGGTGAGATGCTGGGCAATCACGGGTTCTGGGGCAAGCGGCGCTGCTTCTACGAGGATGTGCTCAACGTGCCGCTGCTGCTGCGCAGGCCCGGGGGTGCGGGCGGGGGCACCCGGACCGACCGCCTCACCAGCCTGGTCGATGTCTTCCCCACGCTGCTCGGCCACGCCGGTGCCGAGGCCGTCCCCGGGATCGACGGCCGGCATCTCGACTCCGGCGGCCATCGGCATGTCTTCGCCGAGAGCGAGCGCTTCCAGGTGGTCACCGACGGCCTGCTCAAACTGGTGCACGCCCAGGTCGATGATGTCGTGCACACGGAGATGTACGACCTCACATCGGACCCGCGAGAGACGCACGACGTGGCCGGGTCCCCGCGGTACGCCGAGGCACAGCGCGACCTCCAGGCGGCCGCCCTCCGGGGACTGGTGGATACGGCGCTGCCCTGATCAGCGCTTGCCGAGGGCGTGGTCCTTGCGCGGCCACCAGTCCGGCGACGCAGGCAAAGACAACAGACGCCGAGCGACGGCGCACACCCTGGCCAAGCCTGGTTCCGGCGCCAGGGCCGACGCGGGGATCATCATGGTGCATCGTGGCGACAAACGATCAGGGGATGTGGCGGTGCCAGTCCAGCAGGTAAGCGGTGCGGGTGAGGATGTCCAGCAGCGCACGCTGGGGCAGCCGGTCATGGGCGCGCCGTCGCCCAGTACCGCGAACAGCGGAGGCTCGTGTATGAGCGCCGTTCTGACCAGTTCGGGACGGCGTGACAGCAGGTCGATGAGGCGGAACGCGCCCAGACGGCCGCCCCAGAGGGCCGCCGGAGCGAGACCGCGAGCGATCCTCGGCGCGAGCAGGGCCTGTCTCGCCACACATCCCTCCGACATGTGCGTCGCGCTCGCCGCGCTGGACGCCGTGGTGGAGGTGGAGAGCGTGCGCGGGGTCCGCCGTATCCCGCTCTGGCCGGCTTCCACCGGCCGCCCGGCGACACCCCGCACCTCGAGGCCGAGCGGGCCGCGGACAGCTGATCACCGCCGTCCGCACGCCACCACCGCCGTGTGGTTGGCCGCCGATTTTCGCCATTCCGGGCTGGCTGGCAGGAGACGTTCGGCCAGTACGTCGAGCCGACCCAGCGTGACCTGGCCCGGCACCCGCTCCTGCGGGCGAGCCTGCTCATCGAGGTGCCGCTCGACGGGCTGCCGCCGGAGCCGGAGGGTCCGCACGATCGGGTCGAGGAGAGCGCGGCACGGGCGGTGTCGGTGCTCACCCGGACTCTGAACGACGTGGCCGGGCCGGTGCTCGACCAGGGCCGTCGAGCTTGAGCGTCCTGGCCTGGATGAGCACGATCAGCGAGCTCACGGTCACGGTCAGCGCGGCGGCACCGGTGATGTCGACGGGGCGATGTGACCCGGCGCGTACGGCCAGCCGGAGGCAGAAGGGCACCGCCAGGATCGACAGCACCGGCAGCACGACGGTGACGCGCCAGCTCAGCCAGGCCGTCACCATCCCGCCGAGCAGCGTGGCGGAGGAGGCGAAGAGAGCCATGACCACGCCGTATCGCGCGAGCACCCATAGGCGGTCACCGGCGTCCACGCCCGCGAGCAGCGCGGCGCCGACCGCCGCCGTGCCGCCGGACCCCGCCGCCAGCAGCAACCGCCCGGCTACCAGGGCGCCGAGGGTGGGCGCCACGAGGCACAGGAGCGCGCCGGCGACGAGCGTCAGCGCCGCGATCAGCAAGGTGGTGCGCGCCCCTCGGGAGTCGGCCAGCCGTCCGAAGACGGCGGTGCCGACGCCGAGCGCCAGCGCGTGCGCGGTGAGGACCCAGGCGACCTGGGCGGGGCCCGCGTTCAGCGCCACAGCGACCTGGGGCAATGCCACGGCGGCAGCCGTGACGCCGAAGACGGCGGGGCCGAACAGGCCGCCGAGCCGCACGGCGGTCGACAGCGGGCCGATCCGGCCGGGAGAGGGTTCGATCCCGGTGACGGGCGCGGCGGTCATCGGGAGCTCCTCAGCGAGCGCCAGGCGGCGGCATCCACGAAGTGCACGTCGTAACGTTCCTGCTCCGGCAGCAGGCTGTCGAAGGGCGCCAGGCCGTGCTGGACCCGCGCCAACTGCCGGAAATAGCCGAAACGCTCGACACCTGGTGCCAGAACGGACAGCAGCTCGGTGTCCGTCCCCGGCGTCGCGCCGAAGGCGTGCGGCACGCGCGGCGGCACGACGACGAGCCCGCCTTCCGAGACGGTTGCCACCTCCTCACCGACGAGGAACTCCATCACTCCGTCCAGGACGTAGAACAACTCGGTGGAGAACGCGTGGAAGTGCGGATTGGCGCCGTCGCGGCCCGCCCCCAGCGTGAGCCGGTTGGCGCCGAGCGCGCCCGCAGTGCCACTCGCGTCGGCGAGCAGGGTGAACGCGCCGCCCGCGGGAAGTGCGACGACCTCCGCCGCCTCCGCGGGCACGACGAGGGCCTGCGATCCCGTGTACGTCATCTTCAGCTCCTTCCTGATACGGGATCCATTGGAGGCCGGGAACAAGCCGCGAACCAGCATCGGTTATGACCTGGGGTCATCACGAATCGAGATAAATCGGGGCGCCGGTGGAATTGCGACAGTTGACGTACTTCGTGGCAGTCGCCGAAGAAGGCGGTTTCGGCCGGGCGGCCGAACGGCTCAGCATCGTGCAGTCGGCGGTGAGCCAGCAGATCGGCCGGCTCGAACGCGAGCTGGGCGTGCCGCTGTTCGACCGTTCGACCCGGCACGTGCGCCTGTCCGGCGCGGGCGAGCGCCTGCTGCCCGAGGCGCGCGCGGTCCTGGCCGCCGCGCACCGCGCCCGGCAGGTCGCCGCCGACATCCGCGCGGGCGCCGACGGGGTCCTGCGTCTGGGCATCGTGCAGGGGCCCGGCGACCGGATCTACCGCACGCTCAACGAACTGGCCGCCGTCGCGCCGCGGCTCCAGGTCCGCCCGCGCCGGCTCCCCCTGCCCGCCCGCCTGTCAGCCGTGCGCTCCGGCGAGCTCGACGCGGCGCTCGTCCGCGCGCTCGCCGACGCGCCCGGCCTGGAGCTGCTCCCGATCTGGACGGACCCGCTGTACGCGGCGCTGCCCGCCGGTCACCGGCTGACGCGCGCGGCGGAGCTCAGGCTCGAAGACCTGGCGGACCTCCCCCTCCGGCTCGCCCCGCGCGAGGACAACCCGCCCTTCCACGACCTGGTCACCGACGCCTGCCGGGAGGCGGGGATCGCCCCGCCCGCCGGGCCGCCGTTCACGACCTTCCAGGAGACCCTGTCCGACCTCGGCGTCGGCGCCCCGTCGTGGACGGTGTTCTACGAGGTCACCGGCCTGCCGGAGATCCCCCGGGTCGCCATCCGCCCGCTGGCGGGGCTCACGCTGACCACCTCGCTGGCCGTCCCCCCTGGCCCGCCGACCCCGGCCGTCCGTCATCTGCTCGACACCCTGATGCGCCTCACCTGACCGCAGCCGGGCTGGGCGTCCTTGACGCCGTCGATGAGCTCGCGCAGGATGTCGATCTGGCCGTTGTGTCGGGCGGCCTCCTCCGCCAGGTGGCCGATCATCCAGCGCGGCGTGAGGTGGTCCCCCTGGCTGTTGGTCCCACGGACACGGCGTCCAGGTCGATGCATCGGCCAGCAGCATGGGATACCTCGCGTCCACGCGTGAGGCGTAGACGGGGTAGACCGTCTTGAGCGGGTTGCCCCGGGCCACCACCTCGCCGCCAACCGCCTGCCTCGTCCGCGCTCTTGTCGCCAGCGGATGCCGTGGACGCGGCGAAGGTTGTCGGCTGCTCGACTGCCACGTTTTGTCCGGCTGCATCGAGCCTGTGCAGGCTTGAGCGTGCGATGGCCGACGCAGACCAGGACGGCGGACGCAACCACACTCGCCCCAGGGCCGTTTGAGGTGGGCATCCGGGAGTGAACGCCGCCTGATCAATCAAGCGCCGGCGCTGGTACGGAAATCGGGCGATCCGGCGCTGATCACCGCCACGGCGTCGAGCTCACTTCGTTTGCGTCGGCGGCTTTCAAACCCAAGCGCGGCATTCGCTCCACGGCATAGGGAGGCAAAGCCTCCGGTTGTGCTAGCGTGAGCATAACCGAAGGACTTCCCTTCGGTTAGCGTGATGAGAAGGTCATGAACCACACCGAATCGCATAGCGGCAAAGCAGCCGCCCTCGACGCGCGCTCTGACCTGCCAGCGGCCCGCCGTCCACGTCCCGTCGCATTGGACGTCGCCGCAGGGGCGATCGCGGCATTGGCCGCGGCCATAGTGGCGATCTTGACGTTCGGGGTGCAGGCCACCGTGGCTCCGCACGAGGTGCCCCTTGGAGTCGTGGCCTCCGGATCGGCGCCTGGCGCATCGACCGAGCACCTGGTGGATCAGCTCGCCGCGGCAAGCGGCGAGGCCGTGTCGTGGCGACGGCTCGGCGAGGAAGAAGCGAATGACGCACTCGTCACCGGCGGGATCATGGGCTTCCTGACCCTGTCGATCGATCCAGGCGGAGGCGTCGAGGCGAAGGTGACGACGGGTGGGACGGCTCACCCGAACGCGACAGCGGCGGCCGAACAGATGCTACGGCAAGCCGCGACGGCGATCATGACAGCCGCGCCGCCCGTAGCCACGGTTCTCCATCCCGTTTCCGCGGCCGGCCGGGTCATCCCACTCGCCCTGGTATCGGTTCTCTGGATCGCGGGGATGGTGGGCACGGTCGTGGCACGCCTGTTGCGCCGCCGCGCGGGCATCGATGCCTCCGAAAGTGGAATCGCCATGGTCATCGCCTTCGGCCTCATCGCCCCTGCCGTGATGTTCGCCACTGTCGGGTCATGGGAATCCGGTATCGCCTGGACCGCGGAAGCGATCGCTTTGATCTTCCTGATAGCCATGGCCTTTTCCGCGCTCCACGGTGCACTCGCACGTTTGCTTGGCTGGGCGAGCCTCCCGCTGATCAGTCTGATCTACCTGATAGGCGCACCGATGGCGACTCAACCACCGGAGTTGCTCGCGCCCGCATACCGCGTCTTGGCGTGGTCGTGGAGTCCTCTGCGCATAACGGTCGACCAACTCCGAGCTCTCTTGTTCGCCCCGCAGCAGTCAAGCGCGCTCGCTGTCGTCGTTCTCGGTGTCTTCCTCCTGACAGGACTCCTCATCATGCTGTTGCCACAGCACCCGAAAGTCGCCCGCCGGACCAATGCTTGAGATCTGTGGATCAGCGACGACGGGACCGAACTCGCCTACGACGGCCTCGTCATCGCCGCCGGCGCCCGACCCCGGGCCGTTCGACGGCGTCCACACGCTGCGCACCATCGAGGACGCGCTCGCGCTCCGGGCGGAGCTGGCGTCCGGGCACGAACATGTCCTGGTCATCGGCGGCGGTTTCACGCGGAATGGCGTGCCCGTGGGCGCCGTCGCGGCCAACCTCCCCAAGGAGCCGATCAGGCTCAAGCGAGCGATCACGGCACGCCAGACGTCCTGACTACGATCGCCGGTAGCATGACGACATGATGCGCGGCCTCGGCGAGCTCGAATCAACGATCATGGATCGGATATGGGCCCGACGGCGACCGGCCACCGTCCGAGACGTGCTCGAAGATCTCCGGCAGGACAGGACGATCGCCTACACCACCGTGATGACCGTGATGGACAACCTCCACACCAAGGGCCTGCTCAAGCGGCAGTCCGCCGGCCGGGCCTACGTCTACGAGCCGGTGGCCTCGAAGGAGGCGTACACCGCCGACCTGATGCGCGGTGTGTTGGCGGTCAGCGGCAACCAGGCCGCCACTCTCGTGCACTTCCTGGAACGGCTCACGCCGGAGGAGGCCACGGCGCTGGAAGCCGCGCTCCAGGTCATCTCGCCAAGGGGCGGATCGGGCTGATCGCAGCCGCGGTCCTGGTGCTCTACACGGTCGTCGCCGCCATCTGGCTGCCGGAACTCGGACGGCGAGCCGCGGGCTGGGCCGAACGGCGCCGCGGCTCGCGATCGCCGTCTGGCAGGCGGCGATCGCCTCCGTGGTCGCATCCGCCGTGCTGGCAGCCCTGGCGTTCGCCGTGCCCGCCGATGTCGTGGGCCACGGCCTGGCCGGGCTGTTCGAGGCCTGTGCCGACCTGCTCAGCGACGGCGAGGGCCTGACTCCTGAGGGTGCCGCAGCCTTGGTGGCGGCCGGCTCGGTGCTGGTCAGGGTGCCCTACTGCGTGCCGGGCCGGCACTCCCAGATGGTCATCACCACGGGAGCCATGCGCAGCCTGGGCCCTGAGCAGGTGGCCGCGGTGCTGGCGCACGAGCAGGCGCATCTGCGCGGACGGCATCACACCTCGTGCTGGCCGCCGGCGAGGCCATGGCCAGGGCGTTCCCCGGAGTCCCGCTGTTCGAACGGGCCAGGGTGGAGATCGCGCGGCTGGTCGAACATCTCGCCGACGACGTCGCCGCCCGCCGCCACCCGCGCACGCAGATCGCCGCCGCGCTGGTCCGGCTGGCGACCGGCCGCGCGCCGGCGTTCACGCTGGGCGCGGGTGGCGAGACAGCCCTCACCCGCGTACGCCGCATGCTCAATCCAGAAGCGCCGCTCGGCCGCCGTGAACGCCTGACAGGACTGCTCACCGTCGCCGTGCTGCTGGGCGGGCTCGACCAGCCCCAGCCCAGCCGCCGCGACAACGAGAGCCGTCTACGTGCGCAGGCCGTCGCCCTGCCTGAGCTACTCCCGGGATCGTCGTGCCGCGGCCACGAAGATCGGTAGCGCCAGGAACATACGACTCATCCGTGCTCGCTCGTTCTGCTCGGCCACCCACGCCGCTTCCTGTTCTGGGGTGATTGCTCCGGTGGTGCGGGCGCCTTCCGCGATGCCGGTGAGCATGGGCAGCATCGCGGCATCAGTGAAAACGCCCACGTGCGCCTCCACCACGACATCCTCGAAGCCGCCCTCCAGGAACAGGTTGCGGTAGCGACGGGCCGCCCACGGATGGGGAATCATGTCGGCACGTGCGTGCACGATGGTCCGTGTGAGCGCCGGATCGTCGGAATCGATGATAAAGGTGTCCCAGTCCTGGCCGATGAGCACGATCCGTCCGTCGGGCGCGAGCACCCGCCTCGCCTCCTTCAGCGCCCTGGCGGCGTCGGCGAGTTCATGAAACACCTTGTCGGCCCGGTATCCGGCGACCTCCCTGTCGTCAAGCGGCAGGTCGAACGCGTCACCGACCCTGAAGTCGGCTCCTGGCCAGCGTCGCCGGGCCACTGCGATCATTTTTTCGCTGACGTCCACGCCGGTGGCCCGCCTCCCCTGCTCCGCGAGTTCGGCGACCGCGCGTCCCGCGCCGCAACCGACGTCGACCACCGCCGCACCGTCCGGGAGGTCGAGCAACTCGTACGACCGCGCACGCAACGCGACAGCCTCGGGCATCACGTCGACGACATCGAGCATGCGGATCAGTGAATCCGTGTGTTCCGTCGTTTTGGACATGCGAGCCAGCATGCGACTTAATGTCGACATGAAGTCAACCGCGACCATGAGCATCGGCGACGTTGCGCAGCGATTCGGGCTGGCGACTCATGTCCTGCGCCATTGGGAGACGACGGGCCTGCTCACCCCCGCCAGGGTAGGCGGCGAACGCCGCCGCTACGGGCCTGATGACCTCTACCGCGTGGCCGTCATCATCCGCGCGAAGGAAGCCGGATTCAGCCTGGACGAGATCCGCGAGATGATGACCACCTCTGACGCGGCAGAGCGGCGAGCTGTCCTGCTGCGCCGCAGGGCGGAGCTCGCCCGGCACATCGCCGAAGCACAGGCGTCGCTCGAACTGATCGACTGCGCGCTCGAGTGCGATCACGAGGACTTCAGCGGTTGTCCCCATTTCCAGGCCGTGGTGGCTGAGCGGATCTCCCTGTCACCCCCACAACACATACGCGGGTGAGCCCGGCTGCCCGTCTCGCAGCTCCCGCGCTCTACGATTAGCCGTAGTACTCAACCCTGCGGTCGCCGTGGGGATGGCCGGGGCGGGCATGGCGGACAGCATGAACGCCGGAGGTGGCAAGGATCGCAGTACGGCAATTCTCGACGTGGTGCTCGATCCCAGCGTCACGTCCTTCCATCGCCGAACTCGCTCGAATGATCGCCATCGGTGACGAACGGTCCGCGACCACGAGGGGGCGCGGGTTCCCGTAACCGCTCCAGCGCAGCCACCTGCGGCGGGGCCGAGGTCGCGGCAGCCGGTGGATTCCCAGGGAGCCCACGCGCGAAGCGGGTGCGCCTCGGTCGGCCGGCGGACTCGCCAAGCACCAGCACGCCGGTGACCAACGTCACGACCACGAACCGTGTGAGCAGAAGCACCATCCACCGCAGAAACTATGCCCCATAGTCACTCTGCCATTATGCGAGCCCTGATCCAGCTCTCACGACGTGCCGGCGGAAGTCATCGGGCTGGTCAGAACGCCCGATCGTCCTGTATACCCCTTACGGGTACAGTCTACCGATCCACCACTAAGGAGGATCATCTTGGACCACAGCGGTCACCACCACGCGAGCCCCGAACCAACTGCGTCCAGCGAACACGAACACGCCGGGCATCACCCCGCCACCCCGCCCTCCACCACCTGGGGCATGGCCGCGCAGGCAACCCTGCACTGTTTGACCGGGTGTGCCATCGGCGAGGTGCTCGGCATGGTCATCGGCACCTCAGTCGGCCTGTCCGACATCGCCACCGTGGCGCTGGCAGTGGGGTTGGCCTTCGTTTTCGGCTACGCGCTGACGATGCGTGGCGTGCTGCGTACCGGAGTGGACTTCCGCACCGCGTTGCCCGGATCATGCCGGTGACCAGCGCGGCGAGCGCCAGCAGCACGATGACGTACGAAACCGTCGGCTCCATCGCGAGGTGCGCTCCCCGCACGGTGGCGACGGTCCGGCTGGTCACCGCCGTGACGTCGAGTGCGGTGTAGGCGGCGACCGCGCCCGGTGACGCCGGATCCCGCCGGCATGTGCCGTCGGCGTACCGGATGCCCGGATAGCCGGGCATCCCGGTATCCCTCGTTTCGAGGGTCTTCGCCAGCTCCTTCGCCTCAGCGTCAGGCCGGCAATACCGGCTCAGTCGCATCGGAGAGGCACGCGCACTTGACGGATACCCCCTGGGTGTATATATCTTCTACATACCCCCAAGGGGTATAGGACGGCGCCAGCGGATTCGTTGCCGCCGTTATACCCTACCCCGGTAATATATTGGAGAGGTCATGTCCGCACCATCCCCTAGGCGATGGACCGCCCTGGCGCTGATTGCCGCTGCGCAATTCATCGTCATCATGGACACGTCGATCATCGGCGTAGCCCTTCCCCGCATCCAGGAGGATCTCGGCTTCTCCCAGGAGAGCCTGTCCTGGGTCTTCAACGCCTACGTGGTCGCCTTCGGTGGGTTGCTCCTGCTCGGCGGCCGGCTGTCCGACCTGCTCGGCGCCCGGAGGATGTTCGGCACGGGCTGGCTCATCCTGCTCATCGGCTCCCTGGTGGCCGGCATCGCTCCCGATGTCTGGGTCGAGCTCACGGGCCGCGCGGTGCAGGGCGTCGGCGCCGCCCTGATCGCACCGTCCGCCCTCACGCTGCTGATGATGTTGTTCGGCCACGCCCCCAAGGAACTCACCAAGGCCCTGGCTCTGTACGGCGCCGCCGCCCCGGCGGGCGGCACCGCGGGAGTGTTCCTCGGCGGCGTCATCACCGAGTACCTGAGCTGGCCCTGGGTCTTCTTCATCAACATCCCCATCGCGATCGTCGCCCTGCTCGCCACCGGCCCGCTGATGCCCGCAGCCCAGGCCCGGCGCGGCTCCGTCGACGTGCTGGGCGCGCTTACCGTCACACTCGGTCTCGGCGCAGCCGTCTACGCCATCGTCCGGGCACCCGAGGTCGGCTGGGGCTCTGCGCAGACCTGGCTCGTGCTGGCCGCAGCCGTGGTGCTGCTGGGGGCGTTCGTCGCGATCCAGGCCCGCCGCCGCGAACCGCTGATGCGCCTGTCCATCTTCCGCACCCCGAACCTCGCCGCCGCCAATCTCACCCAGCTGCTGCTCGGCGGGGCGTGGATCCCGATGTGGTTCTTCCTCAACCTCTACCTGCAACAGGTTCTCGGCTACAGCGCTTTCCCCAGCGGGGCGGCCCTGCTGCCGATGACCGTCCTCATCATGATCGGCATGATCGTCCTGGCGCCCAGGGCCATCGGACGGTTCGGCCCCAAGGCCACGACCGTCATCGGGCTGGCCCTGCTCGCCGTCGGCATGGTGTGGCTGGCGTTCATCCGTCCCGACGGCAGTTTCGCCGCCGACGTCCTGCCGGCCAGCCTCGTCGCCGCGCTGGGCATGTCGCTGGCGTTCATCCCGTCCCTGGGCACCGCCATCTCCTCCGCCCGTCCCGAGGAGGGCGGCCTGGCCTCCGGCATCGTCAACACGAGCTACCAGGTCGGCTCCGCGCTCGGCCTCGCGGCCATGACCGCGGTGGCCGCCGCCCACGGCTCCGGTCAGCTCGGCAACCTGCCCGCCCTGACCGACGGCTTCTCTGCGGCGTTCATCGGAGCGGCCGGCATCGCCCTCGCCGGCGCGCTCCTCGCCGCCGGCACCATGCGTACGCGCGGGATCGGGCACGCCGAGCCCGCCGAAGAGACCGCCTCCGTCCGCAGCTGATGCCGCCCATGGTCGGTCGGCCAACAGTAGGCCGCGATTTCCGCGCCCGGCTCCCACACTTGGGAGCCGGGCGCACCCGCGGTAGTGTGCTACGCCCGCCAGCAGCTGGAGAGCCTCGCCGCCCACCTCGAAGGCCATCCCGCTCTGGAAAACACCCCCGACATCACTGAGGCCGATCCGGAGCGAGCGGCCCGGCGGCTTGACCGAGCGCTGCTGCTGTGGCGCGGCACACCCGCCGAGGACACCCCGCTGACCGGCACCATGGCGGCGCGCTTCGCTGAACTGGAGGAGCGTTTGGCCGGGGCACGCTTTGACTGGGCGGACCGGCTGCTGCAGCTGGGCATGGAAGCCGAAGCGGTGGGCGACCTACGGCGCTTCACCCGTGAGTACCCGCTACGCGAACGGGGCTGGCTGCAACTCATGCTGGCGCTGTCGCGGTTGGGCCGGCGGGAGAAGCGCTGGAGACCTATCAGCAGGCGCGGACCGTCCTCAGCGATGAGCTCGGCATCGAACCCGGCTCCGAGCTGCGCCAGCTCCAGGCCGCCATCCTCTCGGGAGACACGCCCGAGCCCGCTCGCCCAGCGCACGCCTCGGTCGGCCAGAAAGAGTCCGCACCGGGCCCGGCCACATCGACGGCACTTCAGGCCCGGAGGGACCGGGCGACGAGTCCCCACGTCGGTGCGCCCGACTATGGAGCTCCGGCCCAGCCCCTGGCGATCTGCCAGCTTCCCCCGGATATCGCTGACTTCGTAGGCAGGACAGGAGAAGTGGCGACCCTTCTGGCCGCGTTACGCGCCCCCGACGCCCCGCCCGGCATTGCCCGGCCACGCGTGCCCCTACCCACCGCGCCGACCATCGCGGCCATCACGGGACCACCCGGAATCGGCAAGAGCACGCTCGCGGCCCGCGTCGCCCACCTCGTGCGTCCCGACTTCCCCGACGGCCAGCTCTACCTGCGCATGTCGAGCGGCTCATCCGGGCCGAGAGAGCCCTACTCCCTGCTGGCCGAGCTGTTGCGGGGCCTGCAGACGGACGGTTCCGACCTCCCCGGCACCCTCGAAGGGCGGGCCGCCCTGTTTCGGTCTTTGGTGGCCGACCGCGCCATGCTGATCGTGCTGGACAACGCGGCCAGCGCCGATCAGGTAAGCCACCTGCTGCCGGGTACGCCGCACAGCGCTGTGCTGGTGACCAGCCGCGGGCCCTTGACCGCACTACCCGGTGTGACCACCGTGCCGCTCGGCCTCCCAGCTGAGGACGAGGCACGAGCTCTGCTCGAGGGCATCGCAGGTGAGACCAGAGTACGCAGCGAGCCCGAAGCGGCTCGGGAGATCCTGCGTGCCTGCGGCTACCTGCCCCTCGCCATCCGCATCGCCGGGGCTCGGCTCGCGACCCGGCCGGGCTGGCCGCTGCGCACCTTCGCGGCACGGCTGGCCGACAACGCGGCGCGGCTGGACGAGCTGGCGATCGGGGGCCAGGACGTGCGGGCCGGGTTCGCAATGAGCTACGACACGCTGCCCGACGTAGCCCGCCGGGCGTTCCGGCTGCTCGGGCTGGCGGGTCTCGACAGCGCGGCCGACTGGAGCCTTGCGGCACTGATGGGAGTAAAGCAGCGAGCAGCGGAAGCGGCGGCCGAGATTCTCGCCTTGGCCGGTCTGCTCGGCGCTGAGGAGGTGGATCTATGCGGGCAGCCCCGCTATCGCATGCACGACCTCCTCCAAGACTTCGCCCACGAGCGCGCCGAGGCGGAGGAGAGCCCGGCCGCGATGCCGGCGGTCCATGCGCGCCTGCTCGACCGAGTCGAACTCGACGCCCGAGCGGCGGTTCCCGACCCAGCGGCTCCAACAGCTCTGAATTCCCCGGGTCCGAGGCGTCCCCCGGGAGGCCGCCCGTTCGTCGCCTGGATATGAGTGACAACTTTTCCGTCCCTCCGCGCGGGCGGCACAGCCGCATCGACGCCGGCCTCCAGAGCGACAGCCGAGGGTGAGACACCTCGATG
>NZ_SMKP01000164.1:0-25209 GCF_004349015.1 Nonomuraea diastatica | reverse complement strand
GGCTCGGGGCGAGCGCCGCCAGGCGGCGCTGCCGTATGACGTGCTGGACCAGGTCCCGCACCCAGTCCCGGTCCGTACGCAGCCGCAGGTGGGTGGCTCCCGCCCGGCGCAGCGCCTGCGTGATGGCGTCGCGCTGCCCGGCCGCCGCCTCCGCGTACCGGCGGCGCAGCCGGGCGTTGCCGGTGGCGACCTCCCGCCGCCGTCCCGTCTCCGGGTCGATCAGCGTGAGGATCCCCACGTCCGGCAGCGTCAGCTCGCGCGGGTCGACCACCTCCACGGCCAGCACCTGGTGTCTGGCGGTGAGCCTGCGCAGCGGCGGCTCCCAGGTCTCCGGCGTGTCCAGGTAGTCGGACACGACCACGACGAGACCGCGCCGCCGTACGACCCGGCTGAGCTGTTCGGCCGCCACGCCGAGCAGCGGTTCCGCAACGCCGGGCGGGGTCCGCGGCAGCGCGAACGCCGCCTGCAGCAGCGCCATCAGGTGCGGCCGGCCCGTCCTGGCGGGCAGCGTCCTGACGCCGCCGCCGTGCAGCAGGTGGGTGCCGATCCGGTTGCCGGTCCGCTGGGTGAGGAAGCCGACCGCCGCCAGCGCGGACAGGGCCAGCTCCCGCTTCTCCAGCGCGGCGGTCCCGAAGTCCATGCTCGCGGTGGCGTCGAGCAGGGCCCAGATCTCCAGCTCCCGGTCGGCGACCAGATCTCGCACGTGGGGCTCGTTCGTGCGGGCGGTGACGTTCCAGTCCATCCGCCGCACGTCGTCCCCCGGCTGGTACGGCCGCGACTCCGCGGGCTCGCTCCCGGGACCTGGCACCAGCCCGAGGTGTTCGCCCTGGAGCAGTCCATCCAGCCTCCTGGTGATCGTCAGCTCAAGCCTGCGCAGCGCGGGCTCGGCGATCAGGTACGGCTTCATGCCACCGCGTCCTGCCGCACCGTTTCCTGGTGCATCGACTCCTGTTGGGGCGCGATGACGGGCAACGGCACGGCGGCCAGCACCCGGTCCACGATCTGCCGGGGCACGACCCCGTCGGCCAGCGCGTCGAAGGAGAGCACCAGCCGGTGCGCCATCACGTCGTGCGCCAGGTCGCGCACGTCCTCCGGCAGCACGTAGTCGCGCCCCCGCAGGAGCGCCAGCGCCCGGGCGGCCGCCAGCAGCCCGAGCGTGGCCCTGGGGCTGGCCCCGAACGCCAGCAGCCGCCGCACGTCCTGCACCCCGTACCGGTCGGGGTCGCGGGTGGCGTAGACGAGGCGGACGGCGTACTCGGCGACCGCGTGGTGCACGAAGACCTCCTCGGCCCGCCGCTGGAGCGCGAGGACCTGGGCCGGGTCGAGGACGGCGTGCGGCGCGGGCGGGTCCACGCTCATGCGGTAGACGATCGCCAGCTCCTCCGATTCGCTGGGATAGCCCACGTCGATTTTCATGAGGAAGCGGTCGCGCTGCGCCTCGGGCAGGTGGTAGACGCCTTCGGACTCGATGGGGTTCTGGGTGGCCAGCACCAGGAACGGCCTCGGCACCTCGTGGGTGACGCCGCCGATGCTGACCTGCCGCTCGGCCATGATCTCCAGCAGGGCCGACTGCACCTTGGCGGGCGCCCGGTTGATCTCGTCGGCGAGCAGCAGGTTGACCATGACGGGGCCCAGCTCGATGTCGAACGACTCGGTCGATGGCCGGTAGATCCGCGTGCCGATGATGTCGGACGGCACCAGGTCGGGCGTGAACTGGATGCGGGCGAACGTCCCTCCGACCACGCTCGCCGTGGTCTCGGCGGCCAGCGTCTTGGCGATGCCCGGCACGCCTTCGAGCAGGCAGTGCCCCTTGGCGATGACCGCCACGATCAGCCGCTCGACCATGTGGTCCTGGCCGACGATCACCCGCTTGACCTCGAACAGCGCGCGTTCGAGCAGTGCCGGGTCGGTCATGGCTGCACGACCTTGTCGGGGCAGTCGTCAACGACCAGCCGCAGCTCCAGCGCGGTCGGCTCCGGTTCGGCGAACGCTGCGCTCCCCGTCATGAGCACCGCGCCCGCGGCGAGCAGCACAAGAGCGAAACGTGATGTACGCATGGTTACCCTCGTCCCTCGTATGGCCTTTTATCGGCTTAGAGGGCATGCCATCAGGCAACCGCGAAAACCGGCGTAACCCCCGCCTTTACACGATTTTTCGGTCTCCGGTGTCGTTGCCTCCGTCCCCTCTTCGACGCGACGCAAGGCCCCGAGGGCCCGCCGGAAGATCCCAGGCGACATTCCCGAGACATAACACGGGACAATTCCCGCCTACAAGAGGGGACAGTTCTGATATTGTCCGGCGGACGATGCTGACATCAGGAGGGGTGATGGATCAGGAAGCACTTGTCCCACGGCACCTGATCGAGATGATCCGGCATCACCTTGCCACGCGACCGGTCATCGTCCTGACCGGCCCTCGAACGATCGGCAAAAGCACACTGCTCAACACGTGCGCCCGCAAGCACCAGGTTCCCGTCATCGATCTGGACAGCCCGCCCGTCCGCCGGCAGGTCGCCCAAGACCCGACACATTTCGCCGCGGGCCCGCTGGAGCCGGTCTGCATCGACGAGTTCCAGCACGTGCCGGAGATCCTCTCCGCCATCAAGGCGGAGCTCAACGTCGACCTGCGACCCGGCCGATACATCCTCACCGGCTCCACGCGCTACAGCGCGCTACCACGGCTTGGGCAGGCGCTCACGGGGCGCGCGCACATCATGACGGTGTGGCCGTTGTCGCAGGGCGAGCTCACGGGGCACAAAGAGACGTTCCTCGACGCGATGTTCGCCGACCCCGGCAGCTTGGTGACGGCCATCCCCTCGAAGACCACGCGCGCCGATTACGAGCGCATGATTCTCACCGGCGGATTTCCGATGGTGCTGGACCTGTCTGACGCGGAACGCGGCCACTGGTTCAGAGATTTCGTGGACATGGTGATCGACCGGGACGTGCTGGAGATCAGGAAAGTCAGGCAGCGCCACGTTCTGCCGCTCATCCTGCGTCATCTCGCGGCGCGTACGGCAAGTGTCGTCAACGCCGCGGACATCGCGCAGCACGTGGGTCTCGACCAGAGACTGGTCGGTGACTACATCACGCTGCTGGAGTCGGTTTTCCTCGCACATCGGCTCGACTCCTACGGTCGCACCTTGAGCAGCAAAGTAGGCAGGTCACCGAAGATCCATCTGGTCGACAGCGGGTTGGCCGCACACCTGCTCGGCATCAGTCAGCGCAAGCTGAACAGACGTGACCCAGCCACGCTGACCGAGTTCGGCAAGGTGGTGGAGACCTTCGTGGTCAACGAGTTGATCAAGCAAGCGGGCTGGGCCGAGTCGGTGGTGGAGTTCGGCCACTTCCGCACCCGTGACCAGCGAGAGGTGGACCTGGTCATCGAGTCAGGCGAAGGCGAGGTCATCGGTGTCGAGGTCAAGGCGAAATCTTCGGTCGAAGAAGCCGACTTCCGCGGTCTCCGCCTGCTCAGGGACCGGCTCGGCGGCGCCTTCGCAGGCGGGGTCCTGATCAATCTCGGTCAGCAGTCCTTCAGACACGACGAGAGGCTTTTCGTCATGCCCGCTGATCGGCTGTGGACCCCGTTGCCGACCTCATGGTAGGCGCCCCTGCGAGGATCAGCCGATGCCCTGCCGCCATCCGGTGGACGGCCCTCGCGCAAGCATCGTGAGCCGCCCACCGGACGACGGCGGGCGGCCCCTGACGGAAACGGCGCGATCAGTCGTTGAGGTGCTGGCGCAGGTAGGCGTCGACGCCGTCGATGGAGATGCGCTCCTGGGCCATGGAGTCACGCTCGCGGATGGTCACCGCGTTGTCCTCGAGGGTGTCGAAGTCGACCGTGATGCAGAACGGCGTGCCGATCTCGTCCTGGCGGCGGTAGCGGCGGCCGATCGCGCCCGCGTCGTCGAACTCGACGTTCCACCGGCGGCGCAACTGCGCGGCCAGGTCGCGCGCCTTCGGCGACAGGTCGGCGTTGCGCGAGAGCGGCAGCACCGCGGCCTTGACCGGGGCGAGCCGGTGGTCGAGCCGCATGACCGTGCGCTTCTCCATGACGCCCTTGGCGTTGGGTGCTTCGTCCTCGCTGTAGGCGTCGATCAGGAACGTCAGCGCGGCGCGGTCGACACCGGCGGCCGGCTCGATGACGTAGGGGACGTAGCGCTCCCCGCTGTCCTGCTCGAAGAAGCTGAGGTCGGCGCCGGACGCCTTGGCGTGGGAGGTGAGGTCGAAGTCGGTGCGGTTGGCGATGCCCTCCAGCTCACCCCACTCGGAGCCGACGAAGTTGAAGCGGTATTCGACGTCGACGGTGCGCTTGGCGTAGTGGGACAACTTTTCCTGCGGGTGCTCGTAGAGGCGCAGGTTGTCCTTGTTGATGCCGAGGTCGGAATACCACCGGAAACGCTCGTCGATCCAGTATTGGTGCCACTCCTCGTCGGTGCCGGGCTTGACGAAGAACTCCATCTCCATCTGCTCGAACTCGCGGGTGCGGAAGATGAAGTTGCCCGGCGTGATCTCGTTGCGGAACGACTTGCCGATCTGGCCGATGCCGAACGGGATCTTCTTGCGCGCCGACTGCTGCACGTTGAGGTAGTTGATGAAGATGCCCTGCGCGGTCTCGGGCCTAAGGTAGGCCAGGCCCGACTCGTCCTCGACCGGTCCGAGGTAGGTCTTGAGCAGGCCGCTGAACTGCCGGGGCTCGGTGAAGGTGCCCTTGTTGCCGCAGTTGGGGCAGGTGATGTCGGCCAGGCCGCCCTCGGGCGTCTTGCCGTTCTTCTCTTCGTAGGCCTCGATGAGGTGGTCGGCCCTGAAGCGCTTGTGACAGGACAGGCACTCGGTCAGCGGGTCGGTGAAGGTGTCGACGTGGCCACTGGCCCGCCACACCTCGGGCGCCAGGATGACGCAGGAGTCGAGGCCCACCACGTCGTCGCGCGACTGGACCATCGACAGCCACCACTGCCGCTTGACGTTGTTCTTCAGCTCGACACCCAGTGGACCGTAGTCCCACGACGCGCGCAGTCCGCCGTAGATCTCGCTCGACGGGTAGACGAGCCCGCGGCGCTTGGCGAGGCTGACGATGGTGTCCATGACGTCGGTGCGTCGTGCCATGTGGTTGGTTCTCTTTCCGGCTGGAGGTCGGCGAGTGAAATTGGTGAGATCCCAGCTTAGGGGACGCTCGAACGCTCTCGCGCGCGAGTATTGTTACGCACCGTCCCGAACGTGGACGTCCTCATATGCGCTGGGTTCGTTGACCATGAGAATCATCAATGGATACATCGCCATCCGGGCGGCGGAAAGCGCTCTGCGGTAGAAACCGGCGCCCTCCCACTCGCTCACCAGGGCCCACAGGTTGGGCTCGTCGACCGAGCGGGCCAGCCGGCCGCGCTGATAGCCCGGCTGGGTGGCGAGCAGGTCGAGGATGGCGTGGCCCTGTTTGACGAAGTCTTGCGACTGGGACTCTGGAACGGTGTATCGGATCACGGCGAGCACGCGACCAGCCTAGAGGCCCGTTCCGGAGCGCCGCGCCCGCGCGACACGCGTAGGCTCTTCCCGTGGCCCCTGACAGTGAGCGCGGAAGCAAGCGCGACAGCAAGCGCGGCGACCAGCGCGCCGACCAGCGAGGTGGCAAGCGCCCGATCCCGCAGGGCGAGCAGTTCTTCACGCCGGGCGCGACCGGCCCGCGCAAGGTCGTCGAGCAGCGCAGCGCCGTGCCGATGACGTTCCTGTTCACGCAGGTGCCCCGGTGGGTGGCTCCGGTCGTGCTGGTGGTCCTGCTGCTGGCCGGGTTCGCCGTGACCAATCCCCTGGGCGGTGTCGCCGTCCTGCCGGTGATCGCGTTCATCGGGTGGCTGGCCTATCTGTCGTGGCCGTCACTGAGGGCCGGCGGGAAGCTGCTGCGGGTCGCCATGCTGACCTTTCTCGTCCTGCTCGCGGCGACCCGCTTCGGCGCCTTCTGACCAAGGGGCCCTCTGACCAGGGGCCTTCTGAGGGATCGCCTCAGGGCAGGAGCGTGTAGTGCGGGAAGTTGCCCGGCAGGCGTTCGTTGTCGGGGCCGCTCGTGGCGGCGCGCACCAGCAGTTCGCCGCCGACGAACGCGCCGCGCCACGACGCGCCGAGCCCGCCGAACAACTCCTCGCGGTCTCCGCGCGAGCGCGGCTTGTTGTGACCCGCCTTGAACGCCCGCACCTCGGGGGCGAGGCGGTGGAAGGTCTCCTCGTCGTCGCAGGAGAGGGTGGCGACGAGCGCGCCGTTGCTGGCGTTCATGGCGGCCAGCAGCTCGGCCTCCGTGTCCACCAGGACGATCGTGTCGACGGGGCCGAACGGCTCGGCGTGGTGCAGGGGCGAGGAGGGCGGCGGGTTGAGGATCGCGGTCGGGGCAAAGTACGCGGAAATATCCTGCCCAGGAAGGAAATGTCCGGACTCGATGGCCGCGCGGTGGATCGGCACGCCGCCCCGCGCCACGGCCTCGTCCACCTGGTCGGCCAGCTCCTTGGCCTTCGAGGCGTTGATCAGCGGGCCGAAGGCCAGCTCCGGCAGCGGGTCGTCCGGCTCGGCGACCGCGAGCGGGTGGCCGAAGCGCAGCGACCCCACGGCCGACACGTACGCGCCCAGGAACTCGTGGAACGCCGACCGCTGCACCACGAACCGCGGATAGGCCGTGCACCGCTGCTTGCCGTAGTCGAACGACGCCCGGATCTGCCTCGTGAGCAGATCCCAGTCGCCGTACTCCCACACGCCCCAGCAGTTCAGCCCCTCCTGCTCCAGCACATGCCGGCGCCCGAGGTCGGCCAGCGAGGTCGCCACCTTGCCGCCCGCGTCCCTGCCGCCCACGAACGACACGCAGCCCAGCGCGCGCCCTGCCACCAGCACCGGCGACAGCTCGGCCCCTCCCCCGCTGACCAGCGTGAACGGCAGCCCTTCCCGCACGGCCAGCGCGCATGCCAGGGTGAGACAGCACAGCCCGCCGTCCGTGGGCGTCTTGGCGATCACCGCGTTGCCGGCCAGCGCCTGCACGAGCATGGCATGCATGAGCACGCTCATCGGATAGTTCCAGCTCGCGATGTTGCTGACCGGTCCCGGCAGCGGCGTGCGTCCCGCCACCATGCGGTCGATCTCGTCGAGATACCAGCGCACGCCGTCCAGGCAGCGGTCCACATCGGCGCAGGCCGTCTTCCACGGCTTGCCGATCTCCCAGACCAGCAGCAGGGCCAGCAGGTCACGGTGGGCGGCCATGGACTCCACGGCCGCCGCGACCATCGCCTTGCGCTCGGCCATCGGCAGGTACCGCCACCGGTGGTGTTCTTCGATGGCCCCGGCCACCGCCCGTCCCGCGCCGGCCCGGTCGAGCCGGGGCAGCCCGGCGATGGCCGTGCCGTCCAGCGGCGAGAACCCCGGCACGGGGCGCCCGTCGCGGTGCCACATGCCGCCCCAGTGGTTCAGCACGCGGTCGTCGTGGAAGGCCTCGGGAGCCGCCGTGTGACATCGGTCGTAGGCGTCCTGCCAGGCCGTACCCGGTTTGAGCTGCATGAGAGCTCCTCTCAGTCGGACCAGTCGGCGGTGATGAGCTCGGGCAGCGGCTCGAACTCCTTGACCGCGTCGAGCGAGGGACCCATGGCGGCGTTGGCCTCGCGTTCGACCATCACCTCCACCAGCACCGGAAGCCGCTCGCGCGCGGACTCGGACGACGCCCACGCCAGCGCGCCGGGCAGGTCACCCGGCAGCTCCACGCGGCGCGCCGGGCAGCCGAACGCCTCCATGGCCTTGACATGGTCGATGCCGCCCTCCCCGTAGTGCAGATCCACGGCGAAGTTCATGTCGTACGGGATCTCCGCCTGCCGGATGAGTCCCAGGTACTCGTTGTTGATCATCACGATGACGAAGGGGATGCGGTACTGGGCGGCCACCGCGACCTCCTCCATCAGGAACTGGAAGGAGTAGTCGCCCACGACGGCCACCACCTGCCGCTCGGGATGCGCGCACTTGACGCCCATGGCCGCGGGCACCTCCCAGCCCAGCGGCCCCGCCTGCCCGCAGACCAGGTAGCGACGCGGCAGGTAGGTCGTCTGGAACTGGCCCGACCAGATCTGGTAGAGCCCGATGGCGGTGACGAACGTGGTGTCCCTGCCGAAATACTCGTTGATCTCCTTGAACACCCTGGGCGGCTTGATCGGCACGTCGTCGAAGTCGTCGCGGCGGTGCATCGTACGGCGCAGGTCGGAGACCTTGCGCACCCACTTGCCCGGCTCCTTCGGCCCGCTCCGCCCGCGCGCCTCGGCCAGCAGGTCGGCGAGCACCGGCTTGGCGTGGCCGACGATCCCCAGGTCGGGCTCGAAGACCCGGCCGAGCTGCATCGGCTCGATGTCGACGTGCACGAACTTCCGTCCCCGGCGGTAGACGTCGAGGTCGCCGGTGTGCCGGTCGCCGAAGCGGGCGCCGACGGCCAGCACCAGGTCGCTGTCCAGGAACGCGGCGTTGCCCCACCGCGTCTGGGTCTGGATGCCCGGCATCCCGGCGAACAGCGGGTGGTCCTCGGGGAAGGCGCCCTTGCCCATGAGCGTCACCTGCACCGGCACCTGGAGGTGCTCGGCCAGCGCGCGCAGCTCGTCGCAGGCGTCGGCGATGATCACGCCGCCGCCGGCCAGGATGACGGGGCGCTTGGCCTCCGCCAGGAGGTCCATGGCCTTGCGCACGGCCCTCGGCAGCGGGCGCGGCGCCTCGACGGGCAGCGGCGCGTCCACGTCGCGGTCGTACAGGCAGGTGCCGCGCTGGACGTCGATCGGCAGGTCGATGAGCACCGGCCCCGGCCGTCCCGACCTGGCGATCCTGAACGCCTCGCGGAACACCCACGGCGCCTGGGCGGGCTCCTTGAGCTGCACCGCCCACTTGGTCACCGGCCGGGCGATCTCCACGATGTCGACCGCCTGGAACGCCTCCTGGTGCAGCTTCGACGTGGCGGCCTGGCCGGTGACGCAGATCATCGGGATCGAGTCGGCCATCGCCGTGTAGAGACCGGTGATCATGTTGGTGCCGGCGGGGCCCGACGTGCCGATGCAGACGCCGGCGTTCCCCGTCACCCTGGCCCAGCCGTCGGCGGCGTGGGTGCCTCCCTCCTCGTGGCGTACCGTGATGTGCCGGATCGAGCTGTTCTGGAGCGCTGCGTAGAGCGGCAGGATGGCCGCGCCGGGGATGCCGAAGACGGTGTCCACGCCCTCCGACTCCAGCACCGCGACCACGGCCTCCATGCATGGAATGCGATTCATTGGTTCCTCCTTCGCTGGAGACCCCGGGCTTCAGTCCCGGGGAGGAAAGCGAACATGCCGCGGAGCGGCGCCATGCACGCCAGTACGCTGTACAGGCGTTCGCGTGGCTGAACGAGGTGTCGTCGGTGCCGTTGCAGCAGTTGCCGCGCATCCGGCAGCGGGCGTTCGCGCGACCCCGGGCAGGCACCGCCGACGGGGTCCGCCGCCGGGGTCGATCTCGGGGTGAAGGACTTCGCGGTCACCTCCGGCGTCCACGCGTCCCGGGGGGACTTCCGGCACAAGACCTCCACCCGGCTGGGCGGCACCCGGCACGACCGGGACGTCAACGCCGCCAAGAACGTCCTGGCGGCAGGTCGTTCCGTGTCCCCCTGTGGAGGTGACGTCGGGCCGGGCAACCGGGTGCAGTCGCCGGTAAAGCAGGAACCCCAACCTGCGAAGGTTGGAATCCCCCGGCTCTAGCCGTGGGGAGGAAGTCAACCATTCAGCCTTTCGATCACTTTGAGCAGGGCTGAATGGTCGAGCGAGCCGTGGCCCTGCGCCCTGGCCGCCGCCATGAGCTGGGCGACCTGCCCGGTGAGGGGCAGGCTGACCCCGGCCTCGCGGGCCGCGGCGACGGCGATGCCCATGTCCTTGTGGTGCAGGTCGATGCGGAACCCCGGGGCGAACTCCCGCTTGACCATGGTGTGGCGCTTGAGGTCGAGGATCCTGGAGCCCGCCAGGCCCGCCGCGAGCACGTCCAGGCCGGCGGACGGGTCCACGCCCGAGGCCTCCAGCAGCACGATGGCCTCCGACACGAGCCCGTACACGCCGCCGACGACGAGCTGGTTGGCCGCCTTGACGGTCTGGCCCGCGCCAGCGGGGCCGACGTGCACCACGGTCGTGCCGAGGCTGCCCAGCACCGGCCCGGCCGCCGCGACGTCCTCGGCGTCGCCGCCCACCATGATCGACAGGGTGCCGTCGATCGCGCCGCGTTCGCCACCGCTGACCGGGGCGTCCAGCGCCCGCACCCCGGCGGCCGCCGCCTGGCGCGCCACCCGGCGGGAGGTTTCCGGTTTGATGGTGCTCATGTCGATGTAGAGCAGGTTCGGTTTGCCGTACTCGACGACCAGTGGCGCGACCTCCTCCACCTGCGGCGAGTCGGGCAGCATCGTGATCACGACGTCCGCGCCGGCGACCGCGTCGACCACGCCGGCCGCGCCCTTGCCGCCCAGCCCGGCGAGTTGCTCGACCCGCTCGGCGCTGACGTCGTACCCGGTCACGGCGTGCCCTGCCTTGACGAGGTTGGCGGCCATGGGGCTGCCCATGATGCCCAGTCCTACGAAGCCGATGTTCATGCGCGCCTCCAGTCGAATGCGCCCGGCCCCTCGTGCCGGTACTCCAGGCCGACGTGGCCGCGATAGCCGGCGGCTTCCAGCCGCGCGAAGATCTCCTGGTACGGCATGCGCCCGCTGCCCGGCCGTCCCCTGCCGGGGTCGTCGGCGATCTGCACGTGGCCGAAGCGTCCCGCGTGCCTGTCGATGAGCGCGAGCACGTCCTCGCCCATCCGGTGCAGGTGGTAGAGGTCGGCCAGGAAGGCCACGTTGTCCCTGTCGACCTCGTCGATCAACTCGAACGCCGCCTGCGACGACGTGATCGGATATTTCGGGTTCTCGTGGGAGTTGAGGGCTTCGACGACCACGGTCGCGCCGATCTCCGCCGCCGCGTCCGCCGCCCTCCTCAGGTTCGCCACGGCCAGGTCCCTGTCGGTGCCGGGGCCGTTGCCGTACAGGGCGTTGAGCACCCCGCAGCCCAGCTCGCCCGCCAGCCGGACCGTGACGTCGATGTTCGCCAGGAACCTCGCCGAGTCGCCGGGCCTGGCCAGCAGGCCGCGATCGCCCCCCGCCATGTTCCCTGCGTCGAAGTTGAGCCCGGTGAGGCGCACCCCTGCGTCCTCGACGGCCTGCCGCAGCGCCCCCAGCTCCGCGCCTCCGGGATCGGGGCCGTCGAACGGCCACCACATCTCCACGGCGTCGAACCCCGCCTTGGCCGCCGCGGCCGGACGTTCCAGCAGCGGCAGATCGGTGAAGAGAATGGACAGGTTGACGGTGAATTTCACGACAACACTCCGGCGCGGAGGAGACGGGCCGTTTCCGAGGGGGTGCGGCCGACACGGACGCCGACGGCCTCCAGGGCCTCCTTCTTGGCCTGGGCGGTGCCGGACGATCCGGACACGATCGCGCCCGCGTGCCCCATGGTCTTGCCCTCCGGCGCGGTGAAGCCGGCGACGTAGGCGACCACGGGCTTGGTGACGTTCGCGGCGATGTAGGCGGCGGCCCGCTCCTCGGCGTCGCCGCCGATCTCGCCGATCATGACGATGGCGTCGGTGCCCGGGTCCTCCTGGAACGCCTGGAGGCAGTCGATGTGGGTCGTGCCGACGACCGGGTCGCCGCCGATGCCGACGGCGGTGGAGAAGCCGAGGTCGCGCAGCTCGTACATCAGCTGGTACGTCAGCGTGCCCGACTTGGAGACCAGCCCGATGCGCCCGGCGGAGGTGATGTCGGCGGGGATGATGCCGGCGGAGGACTGGCCGGGGCTGATCAGGCCGGGGCAGTTGGGCCCGATGATCCTGGTGCGGCCGCTCGCCAGGGCGCGGAAACGTACGGCGTCGTGCACGGGGACGCCCTCGGTGATGACCACGCACAGCGGGATGCCCGCCTCGACGGCCTCCTCCACGGCCGAGCCGGTGAACCGGGGCGGCACGAACACCACCGAGACGTCGGCCCCCGTCTCGGTCATCGCCTCGGCCACGGAGCCGAACACGGGCACCGTCCGCTCGCCGAAGTCCACCGAGCGCCCGCCCTTTCCGGGTGTCACCCCGGCCACGATGTCGGTGCCCGCGGCGAGCATGCGGGCCGTGTGCCTACTGCCCTCAGCGCCCGTCATGCCCTGCACGAGCACCCGGCTGTCCTTGGTCAGAAAGATCGCCATCACGCGCCTCCCGCGAGCCTGGCCGCCGTCTCGGCGGCGCCGTCCATGGTCGAGACCTGGCGGACGGCCGGGTGCCTGGCGTCGCTCAGGATGCGCCGGCCCACCTCGGCGTTGTTGCCGTCCAGCCGTACGACGATGGGCCTGCCGTGGCCGCGTTCGCCGAGAAGTTCGAGTGCGGTGACGATGCCGTTCGCCACCGCGTCGCAGGCGGTGATGCCGCCGAAGACGTTGACCAGCACCGAGCGCACGCCGGGGTCGTCCAGGATGATCTCCAGCCCGTCGGCCATGACCTTGGCGGACGCGCCGCCGCCGATGTCCAGGAAGTTGGCGGGGGCGGCCCCCGCTCCGGCGACCACATCGAGCGTGCTCATGACCAGGCCCGCGCCGTTGCCGATCACGCCGACCTCGCCGTCGAGTTTGACGTAGTTCAGTCCCTTGGCCCGGGCGCGGGCCTCCAGGCCGTCCGCGTGTTCATCCTGTTCCCAGGAGTGCCGGAAGGCGGAGTTGTCGTCGAGGGTCACCTTGCCGTCGAGCGCCACGATCCGCTGGTCGGTGGTGCAGATCAGCGGGTTCACCTCGACCAGCAGGGCGTCCTCGGCGACCAGCACCCGCCACAGCTTCTCCAGCGTCTCGGCCGCCTGCTCGGGCAGGCCCGCCTTGGCGGCGAGCGCCCGCGCGGTCTCCGCGTCCACTCCGGCCACCGGGTCGACAGGGAGCTTCACCAGCGCGTCGGGGTCGGTGGCGGCGAGCTCTTCGATCTCCACGCCGCCCTGACTCGACACCATGGCCAGGAACCCGCCCTCGGCCCGGTCGACCAGGAAGGCCGCGTAGTACTCCTCGAACGGCACGGTCGCGGTCTCGACCAGCACGCTGCGCGCGACGTGCCCCTTGATGTCCATGCCGAGGACGCGGTCGGCCTCCACCTCCGCGGTGACCGGCCCCGCCGCGGTCCTGATGCCGCCCGCCTTGCCGCGTCCTCCGGTCTTCACCTGGGCCTTGATGACAACGGGCGCGTTCAGCTCGGCCGCGATCGCGCCGGCCTGCTCGGGGGTGGTGGCGACCCTGCCGGCGGGGACCGGGATCCCGTGACGCCCGAAGAGCTCCTTCGCCTGGTATTCGTACAGGTCCATTCGAGCCTCCTTTGTAGACGGTATACCGTATGGAATATCCCTCGTCTAGGGTCTCGACAGGGCTCCGCCTACTGGATATTCCATACAGTATGGAGAATGCAGTTCGAGACTGGCGCGGCCGCTCGTACCTTCCCGGGCCCGTCCCCGCCGACCGCAAGCGCATGTTCTGGCTGTCCTGGGCCGCCATGGCCGCGATCAGCCCGCTGCAGTACGGCTACGCCGCGCTGCTCGCCCAGAAAGAGCCGACCCTGCTGGCCATCTGGATCGCCTGCCAGGCGGCGGGCGCGCTGCCCGCCCTTCACCTGGTGCGGCGCGGGCGCCTCAGCGTACGCGCGAGCCTGGCGCTCGGAGCGGCGCTGAGCGGGCTCGGCCTCGTCACGGCGGCACTCACGGCCGGAGATGCCACGACCGCGCTCGCGGGCGGTGCCCTGGGCTCCGTGAACCTGGTCGCTCTCACCGGCTACGGGCTGCTCGGCGGGCTGGGCGCGGGCCTGGTCTACGGCGTCTGTGGCGAGGTCGTCTCCTCCTGGTTCCCGGAACGGCCCGCCGCCCGGGTCGGCCTGATCACCGGCGCCTTCGGGTACGGGGCGGTACCCCTGCTGGTCTGGGCCGGGATCGCCCCCGGCGCCACGCCGGCCGCCTTCCTGACCGCCGCGGCCGTCGCGCTCGCGGTCATCGGGGCGGCGGCCCGACACCTCCGGCTGCCCCCGGCCCTGTGGTGGCCCGACGACGTCGACCCGCGCACGCACGCCCTCGACGCGGCGCGGTTGCGCGTCACCCCGGAGGCGGCCAAGCAGTTCCTGCTCGCCCAGGCGCTGCGCACGCGGACGCTGCCCGCGCTCGCACTGATCCTGACGTGCGCGGGCGCCGTGTCGGTCTTCGACGTGATCGTGGTCGCGGGCACGGGGACGTGGGGCGCGGTGGCCCTCATGGTGGCGCTGAACGGGGCCAGCAGGTCGGTGGCCATGCGCTGCTCGGAGCTGTTCGGCCGCAGGCGGGTGCTGGCCGCCGTGCTGGGCGCGCTCGCGATCGGCCAGGTGCTGCTGGCCGCCGGCGGCGCGCACGTGGGCGGCTCGCCGGCGCAGGCGAACGTCAGCGCCGGCCTGCTCTGGCTCGGCGCGATCGCGGCCGGGCTGGGCGGTGGCGCCTTCTACCCGCTGCTCGCCAGCCTGGTGCGCGAGTTCTTCGGCACCGAGCGCGCCGGCGAGATCCACGCCGTCATCTACAGCGCCAAGGCCCTGGCAGGCGTCGGCGCCGTGGCCCTGGCCATGGCCGCCCTGACCGCTCCGGGCGCCGCGCTGCTGACCGCCGCCGCCCTGGCCGCGCTGCCCGCGCTGGCCGCGCCGCGCCTGCGCATTCCCGGCCTGCCCGCGACGATCCCGCTGTGATGAGACTCACGACCATGGACAACCCCTGGCCGGTATGCTGTAGGCAGTCGACCAAAAACTTTTAGCTCAGCCCTGGAGTCGTGCCCATGTTGCTGTCGGATCAGGCCGGTCAGACGGCGGCCGCGAAGATTCCCCGTCCCGCCACGCTCCGGGAGAGCGTCATAGAGGCTATCCAAGAGCTCATCGTCTCCGGCCAGCTCAAGCCCGGCCAGCACCTCGTGGAGAGCGAGCTGGCCGAGCTGCTCGGGGTCTCCCGGCAGCCGGTCCGCGAGGCGCTGCAGCAGCTCAGCGGCGAGGGCTGGGTCGATCTGCATCCGGGTCAGGGGGCGTTCGTGCACGTCCCGACACTTGAGGAGGCCGACCAGCTGCTGGCCGTCCGCACGCTGCTCGAAACCGAGTCGGCCCGGCTGGCCGCCGGGCACGCCGGCGAGGACGGCGTGAAACGGCTGCGCGCGTTGTGCGCCCGCGGCATCGCCGCGGTGCAGTCCGACGACGTCGACGCGGCCGTGGCCACCAACTCCGAGCTGCACGCCCTGGTGACCGATCTGTCGGGCAACAAGGTCCTCGCGGAGCTGGCCGCCCAGGTGGCCAGGCGCGTGCGGTGGTATCACACGCCGGTGGCCCGCCAGCGCGGCATGGCCTCGTGGGACGAGCACACCTCGCTGATCGACGCCATCGAGGCGGGCGACGAGCGCCGCGCCGCGAAGATCATGCGCGACCACACCGAGCACACCCGCGCCTCCTACATGGAGCAGCGGGAGGGCGAGCCCGCGGAGCCCGCGCCCAAGCCGGTGCGCCGGCGCCGCCCGCGCACTCCGTCCGCGGGCTGACGGCGCGCGAAGACCCGCGCGGAGGTGACCCGCGTGGCCCCCGCGTGGAGCGTCCAGAACGACCTGCGCGGATCCTTCGCGGGGTGACCTGCGGGGATGGGCCGCGGGGTGATCTGACGTTCACAGAAGACGACATGCTGCGTAACACCTCGGGCAGAGGATGCGTAGCAGAGATGGGAGGTGCATGACCGTGAAGGCGCTGATCCGCTTTCTCCTTGGTGATCCCGCGGGCCATTCGGCCGACGGCCGGGTGCTCGGCCTCGGCCTCAGCACGGCGCTCAGGAAGCACTGCTCCGCCGACGACGCGGAGCGCTACCTGCGCCAGTGGACCGCCGAGCACGACGTACGCAAGAGTCCCCGTCCCTGAGCAGGCCCCTTGAGCACGTCGCTGTGAGCATGCCGCCGAGCCGCGGCAGGGGCGCAATCGCCCCCGCGCGCGGCCCCGGTTCGAGGTGCGTCAGCGATCGGCGGGTTCCGGCTCCACCACCTCCTTCGCCTTGGCGTCGCGAGCCGACTTGATGAGGCTCAGCACCGTGGTCACCGCCAGGGTGCCGAGGATGACGCCGAGAGAGACCATGATCGGGATCTCCGGCGCCCACGACACGCCGTCGTGGTGCAGGGCCTCGAGGATCAGCTTCACCCCGATGAAGGCCAGCACCACCGACAGCCCCTTGCTCAGGTAGACGAGCCGGTCGAGCAGCCCGCCGATGAGGAAGAAGAGCTGCCGCAGCCCCATGAGGGCGAAGGCGTTGGCGGTGAACACCAGATAGGGCTCCTTGGTGAGCCCGAAGATGGCCGGGATGGAGTCGAGTGCGAACAACAGGTCGGTCGTCCCGATGGCGACCATCACGATCAGCATCGGGGTGACCATCCTGCGGCCCAGATGCACAGTGAGCCGGGCGCCGTGATAGGTGTCCGTGGTCGGGAGCACCCGGCGCACCGTGCGCAGGGCGATGTTCTCGGAGAATTCCGCGTCGTCGTCCTCGTGGCCGATCAGTTTCCACGCGGTGTAGACGAGGAACGCGCCGAAGACGTAGAAGAGCCAGTCGAACCTGGAGACCGCCTCAGCGCCGGCCGCGATGAAGGCGCCGCGCATCATCAGCGCCAGGATGATGCCGATGAGCAGCACCTTCTGGCGATACTGACGCGGCACCTGGAATCGGCTCATGATCAGCAGGAAGACGAAGAGGTTGTCCACGCTGAGCGAATACTCGGTGATCCACCCGGCGAAGAACTCCCCGCCGTGCGCGGGGCCCGACAACAGGAGCAGGCCGGCGCCGAAGGCCACGGCCAGACCCACGTAGAACGACACCCAGGCCACACATTCCCTGAAGGAGGGTTCGTGCGGATTGCGGGCGACGAGGTAGAAGTCGAACGCGAGCACGATGCAGAACCCGCCGATCGTGACCAGCCAGACCCAGACGGGCAGGTTCATCGACGCGACCCCTTCCTGGCCGACTGCATGGCCTGCGCGTGCTTGATGTACTCACCGAACAGCGCCTTGGCCTCAGGGTTCGCGCCGGCCCGGCGCATGAGCCAGTGCGGCATGAGCCGCTCGTGCAGCCAGACGAAGCCGATCGCGAAGCCGAGCGCCACCATCGCCTGGTACGCCAGGAACGGCAGCACGCCGTCGGCCATGCCGACCCCGGCCACGCTCTCCTGCACGAGCCGGGACACGGGGAAGGCCGCCATCCAGAACAGTCCGACGGGCCCGAAGGTCCCGGGCCGGAACACGCCGTGGCCCAGGAGCACGCCGTACAGCCCGCCGAAGAGGCCGAGCGGCACGGCGAGCGCGAGGGCCGACAGCGCGGCCATCCCGGTGGGCTGCCCCGCGAGGAGGGTCAGCCCACCGGCCATGGCACCGGCGACGGCTCCGATCGACGCCCCTGGCAGGGCGAGTTCGAGGCTGTGCCGTCCGATCATCAGTTCACGACCACGCCGAAGGCGAACAGGCTGTAGAACAGCATCCCCAGGTAGAACACCGCGCCGAGCCCGATGATCACGTTGGTCCACCACTTGGGCCGGATCGGTTTGGGCAACATGCGGTTGTTCACCAGGAGCAGGGTCACGCAGTACGCGCCCATCGCGAACGTCGACAGGAACGCCAGCGTGTCCAGGATCCCGCTGGGTCCGTCGGCCGGGCCGAACAGCAGGATCAGGATGCCGAAGATGATCACGCCCCAGAGGAAGATCGCGTACAGGTGCGACATGCGAACCTTCTTCGCGCCAGGCACGAAGTTGTACGTCATGTCAGCCTGACCTCTGGAGAAGGAGTCGAACAACCCGAGCGTCGCGTTCAGGCCGATGAGCGCGATGAACCCGAGGAAGACCACCCCGAGCACCGAGCTGCCCGCGGAGGAGACCGCGTCCGCCATCGCGGTGAGCGCCACCTCCCGGTCATCGCCTGCGATCACGTCGCGCACGCCCGGGTTCTGCCGCACCGCCGACTGGGCGATCACCGTGAAGGAGATCGTGACCAGCATGGTGATGCCCCAGAACAGCAGGAGTGCGTCGAAGGTGACCCAGCGCCGCCAACCCTTCCACTTGGCCATCTCCGCCGGGTCGTCGGTGTCGAACATGAACCCGCGCGCGGGCATCGCCTCCTGCTCGCCCGCGTGCCGCAGCCCGCGGACCTTCGGCATGTGCGCGCCCATGCCGGCGCCGGAGTCACGCAGGTGCAGCGTGTACCACATCTGCTGCATGCCCGACGGGCCGGCGAACGCGCACGCCCCGACGATCACCGGGAACCAGGCCGCGCTCATGGCCTCCGGCGGCAGGTAGCCGAAGGCGAACATGCCGCTGATCGTGGCGACCACGTCGCTCCAGGTGCCGACCATGGCGGCGACCACGGCCGTGCCGAGCACGAGCGCGCCGATGAGCAGCGACAGCACGTTCTCCAGCACGTTGTAGATCACCTTGGCCAGGCTGAAGATCACGCCCACGAGGAGCAACCCGGCGACCGCGGTCACCACCCAGGGTATCCCGGTGATCTCCTCGAACGCCGCCGCTCCCGCCGACAGGTGTCCCGGCCAGATGTAGACGGCCATGGCGACGATGAAGAAGAACCACATCAGCGGCTTGAACACCCGGGCCGCACCGGAGAAGATGCTCTCCCCCGTGGCCATGGCGTAACGCGCCATCTCCAGCATCACCACGGCCTGCAGGGTGACGCCGATCAGGAACAACCATCGGATCTCCGGCCCGAACAGCAGCACCAGGCGGGGCCACATGTACGACTCGCCCATGCCCACGCCCAGGGCGACGAGGAAGACCGTCGGCCCGAGAATGTGCACCGAGGGAGGCGCGTCGGGGAGTTTCCTGATGGGCATCGGCTCTAGCCGGCCCGCTTTCCATACTCGTTCGTCCTCTACCGGTGGCGCGGTTTCCGCCGCCGGTGGTGTGTTCGATGTGTCCACCTACGGACCTCCTGGGGGGTTGTTGCCTTTCTGCGCTGCTGCCCCGAATGGCCCCCTCGCCTGGCTGCTGTGCGATCAATCGGCTCTAGCGCAGCAGCCCGGCAGCCCTGGCCCAGCGGTACTTCGCACCGAGGACCGCCACGGGCTTCTCTGTCGTGTACGGGTACGCGACGACGCCATGCTCGAACAGGTACTCGCTGGCCTCCTCAACTTCGGTGTCCCCCGCGAGCGACGCCACGACCGGCTTGACGTTGCCCTTCTGCCGCTCCTCCGCCACGACGCGGGCGATGAGCTCGGCGAAGACCATCGGCGGCGTCACGATCGTGTGCCAGTAGCCCAGGACGAGCGCGTGGATGCGCTCGTCGGCCAGGCCGAGGCGGACCGTGTTCTCGTACGTCGATGGCGGTTCGCCGCCGGTGATGTCGATGGGGTTGCCCGCCGCCCCGAAGGGCGGGATGTAGGCGCGGAAGGCCTCGTCCAGGTCGGGCGGGATGTCCATGAGCGTCAGCCCGGCGTCGACGATGGCGTCGGAGAGCAGCACGCCCGAGCCGCCCGCCCCGGTGATGATGACGACGTTCTCGCCCTTGGGCGCGGGCAGGATCGGCAGTGCGCGGGCGTACTCCAGCATGTCGTTGAGGCCCGGCGCGCGCACCACCCCGGCCTGCCGGAGGATGTCGTCGTAGACCTTGTCGTCGCCGGCCAGGGCCCCGGTGTGCGAGCCGGCCGCCCGCGCGCCCATCGCGGTGCGTCCCGCCTTGAGCACGATGACCGGCTTCTCCTTGACCACGCGGCGGGCGGCGTCGACGAAGCCGCGCCCGTCTTTGAGGTCCTCCAGGTGCATGGCCACGGCCTTGGTGTTGTCGTCCTGCTCGAAGAAGGTGAGCAGGTCGTCCTCGTCCACGTCGGCCTTGTTGCCGACGCCGACGATGGCGGAGACGCCCATCTTGGTGGTACGGCTGAAGCCCAGGATGGCCATGCCGATGCCGCCGCTCTGCGAGGTCAGCGCCACGCTGCCCTTGACGTCGTACGGCGTGCAGAACGTCGCGCAGAGGTTCTCCGGCGTGTAGTAGTAGCCGTAGATGTTGGGGCCCAGCATGCGCACGCCGTGCCTGCGCGCGATCTCGACGATCTCCTGCTGGCCCTCGACGTTGCCCGTCTCGGCGAACCCCGACGGGATCATGACGGCGCCCGCCACGCCCTTCTTCCCGGTCTCTTCCAGCGCCGCCGCGACGAACTTGGCGGGGATGGCGAACACGGCCACGTCCACGTCGCCGGGAACGTCGGAGATGCTCTTGTACGCGGGCAGCCCCATGATCTCGTCGGCCTTGGGGTTGATCGGCAGGATCTGCCCCTGGTAGCCGCCGTTGATGAGGTTGCGCATGACGGAGTTGCCGATCTTGCCGGTCTCCGCGGAGGCGCCGATCACCGCGACCGAGCGCGGCTTGAAGATCCGCGTCATCTGCCGGAGGATCTCCTCGCGCGGCAGCCGGGTGACCTCGGCGGGCTTCTCCCCGATGAGGATGCGCACGTCGGCGGCGACCGCGCCGTTCGCGTCGGCGAAGACGGGGTTGAGGTCGACCTCGATGATCTCGGGGAAGTCGGAGACCAGCCGGCCGACCCGTTCGATCAGGCCCGCTAGCGCCTCCCGGTTGGCGGGTTCGGCACCGCGAGCACCACGGAGGACTTCTGCCGCCCTGATGTCGTCCAGCATCCCAAAGGCATCTTCACCCGAAAGCGGGGCAAGCCTAAAGGTAACGTCCTGCAAAACTTCGACCAGGACACCGCCAAGTCCGAAGGCGACGACCTTGCCGAACGTGGGATCGGTGACGGCGCCGACGATGACCTCGTGGCCGCCGCTGACCAGCTGCTGCACCTGGATGCCGTCGATCTTCGCGTCGGGGTTGTAGGCGCGGGCGCTGGCCAGGATCGTGTCGTAGCCCTCCCGCACCTCGTCGGCGCTCTTCAGGCCGACCAGCACGCCGCCGGCGTCCGTCTTGTGCAGGATGTCGGGCGAGACGATCTTGAGGACGACCGGGAGCCCGATCTTCTCGGCGATCTCCGCCGCCTCCGCGGCCGACGTGGCCAGCCCCTCGCCCGGGGTCGCGATGCCGTACTCCTCGCACAGCCTGCGCCCCTCGGGCGCCGTCAGAGCCGTGCGCCCTTCGGCGAGCGCCTTGTCGATGACTTCCCTGACCACTTAGATGACTCCGTTCGTCTTGAGTTCGCCCAGCTCGTCCGCGCTGATGCCGAGCTCGCCGTAGATGTCCTGGTTGTGCTCGCCGAGCAAGGGCGGGGTGACGACGTCCACCGGCGAGTCCGACAACTGCAGCGGGCTGCCGACCGTCACGAACTCACCGCGCTCCGGGTGGTCGACCTTGACGACGATGCCCTCCTCGCGCAGGCTCTCGTCCTCCACCAGCTCCTTGGTCGACAGGATCGGCCCGCAAGGGACGTTGGCGCCGTTGAGCCGGTCGAGCACCGTCCACTTGTCGTGGCGGATCGTCCACTCCTCGATGAGCTGGAACATCTTGTCCAGCTTGGTCAGCCGCGCCTCCGGCGTCGCCCACTCGGGGTCGCCCGCCAGCTCGGGACGGCCGATGATGTTCGCGATCGGCTCCCAGCCGACCGGCTGCACGATCACGTAGATGTAGTCGTTGGGGCCTCCAGGAGCGCAGCGCACCGCCCAGCCCGGCTGGCCGCCGCCGCTGGCGTTGCCCGAGCGGGGCACCTCGTCGCCGAACGTCCTGTTGGGATATTCGCGCAGCGGGCCGTGCGCCAACCGCTGCTGGTCGCGCAGCTTGACCCGGCACAGGTTCAGCACGGCGTGCTGCATGGCCACCTGAACACGCTGGCCGCGCTGGGTCTGCTGGCGCTGGTAGAGGGCCGCCAGGATGCCGGCGACCGCGTGGATGCCGGTGCCCGAGTCGCCGATCTGCGCCCCGGTGGCCAGCGGCGGGCCCTCCTCGAATCCGGTGGTGCTCATCGAGCCGCCCATCGCCTGGGCGATCACCTCGTACGCCTTGAACTTGGCGTACCGGCCGGAGCCGAAGCCCTTGATCGAGGCGTAGATGAGGCGGGGGTTGAGCTCCTGGAGGCGTTCCCAGGTGAAGCCCATGCGGTCGACCGCGCCCGGCCCGAAGTTCTCCACCAGGACGTCCGCGCTCTTCACCAGCTCGGTGAACAGCTCCTTGCCGCGCTCGCTCTTCATGTTGAGGGTGATGCTGCGCTTGTTGCAGTTGAGCATCGTGAAATAGAGGCTGTCGACGTCTGGCACGTCACGGAGCTGCTGTCGGGTGATGTCGCCTTTGGGTGCTTCCAGCTTGACCACGTCCGCGCCCAGCCACGCGAGCATCTGGGTCGCGGACGGGCCCGACTGGACATGAGTCATGTCGAGGACGCGGACACCTTCGAGAGCCTTCATGTCGCTGTTTCCCCTACTTGTACATGGTCTGGTTCATCGTTCCGGGGGCGTAGACCTCCGGATCGACCCATACGTTGATCAGTGAGGGCTTGCCCGACTCCCTGGCCCGCTCCAGCGCGGGACGGATGTCGGCCGGGTCCCGGACCTCCTCGCCGTGGCCGCCGAGGAGCTTGGCGAACTCGCCGTAGCGGATGTCGCCGAGGGTGTTGCCCACGCGTGCGCGGTCCTCGCCGTACTTGGCGGCCTGGCCGTACCTGATCTGGTTCATCGAGGAGTTGTTGCCGATGACCCCGATGAACGGCAGGTCGAAGCGGACCATCGTCTCGAAGTCCCAGCCGGTCAGGCTGAAGGCGCCGTCGCCGAACAGGCACAGCACCTCCTTGTCCCGCCGCGCCTGCTTGGCCGCCATCGCGAAGGCGGTGCCGACGCCGAGCGTGCCGAGCGGTCCCGGGTCCATCCAGTGGCCGGGCGACTTCGGCTGCACGACCTGGCCGGAGAAGGTGACGATGTCGCCGCCGTCGCCGATGTAGATGGTGTCCTCGGTGAGGAACTCGTTGATCTCGTGGACGAGGCGGTAGGGGTCGATGGGCTGGGCGTCGGAGTGCTGGCGGGGCAGGCGCTTCTCGTACGCCTGGGTCTCGACCGTGCGCAGCTCCTCTAGCCACGCCTTGCGCTTGGCGGCGGCGTCCCCGATGCGGCCGCTCGCCGCCTGGGCCGCGGCGGAGAGGATGAGGCCGGCGTCGCCGACGATGCCCAGATCGATGTCCCGGTTCTTGCCGACGGTGCGGTAGTCGAGGTCGATCTGGACGACGGTCGCGCTCGGCGACAGGCGCTTGCCGTAACCCATCCTGAAGTCGAACGGGGTGCCGACGATGATGATCAGGTCGGCCTCGGTGAAGGCGTACCTGCGGCTGAGCTGGAAGTGGTGCGGGTCGCCTGGCGCGAGCGTGCCGCGGCCGGACCCGTTCATGTACGCGGGCACGTTGAGCGACCTGACGAAGTCGGTCGCCGCGTCCGTCGCCCGGCACGTCCACACCTGGCTCCCGAGCAGGATGCACGGCTTCTCCGCGTGCGCCAGCAGGTCGGCGAGCCGCTCGATCGCCTCCGGGTCGCCGGCCTGGCGGGTGGAGGCCCGGTAGCGTCCCGTCTCCGGGATCCGCGCCTTCTCGACCGGGACCTTCGCGTCGAGCACGTCGCGCGGGATCTCCAGGAACGACGGGCCGGGAGCACCGTGGTAGCACTCGCGGAAGGCCATGGACACGATGTCGGCCACCCGTTCCGTGCTGGGCACCGTGGCCGCGAACTTGGTGATGGGGGCCATCATGTCCACGTGCGGCAGGTCCTGGAGTGAGCCCATCTTGTGCTGGCTCAGAGCCCCCTGGCCGCCGATGAGCAACATGGGGCTCTCGGCGCGGAAGGCGTTGGCCACGCCGGTGACCGCGTCGGTCGTGCCCGGTCCCGCGGTGACCACCGCGCAGCCGGGCTTGCCGGTGATGCGGGCGTAGCCGTCCGCGGCGTGCGCGGCTACCTGCTCGTGGCGTACGTCTATGACCTCGATGCCCTCATCGACGCAGCCGTCATAGATATCGATGATGTGGCCGCCGCAGAGCGTGTAGATCACTTCTACGCCCTCGGCCTTGAGCGCCTTGGCTACGAGATGACCGCCAGAGATCGTTTCCGACATCCTTCAAACCCTTTCCCGGGGACGGAGCGCGCTGTCTTCCGCATACTGCATACCGTATGAACGCAATGGTTACTCCCTCCTGAACGGCCTGTCTAGCCCCCTGGGGGCAACTCGATCAGCTCGACCTGCTCACCGGACCACCCAGAAGGCACCACAGCCAGCGCATCCGCGAGCGCGGCGCCCCACAACGAACCGGGCCGGTCATGTCCCACGGGCACGGCCCCGCGGCCGGACCTCCTGACCGGCACCAGCCGCGTGTCCCTCGGGTGCACCCTGACCGGCCCGGCGAGCGCGCTCGTCTCCCTGCCGGCCGATGCGCCGGCCGATGCGCCCGCCGTCTCGCGTACGATCGGGACGAGCAGGGTGAGCGCCGCGGCGAGGGCTGCGAACGGGTTGCCCGGCAGCCCCACGACGAGCCCGCCGCCCGGCAGGCGGGCCAGCATCTGCGGGTGCCCCGGACGCACGGCCACGCCGTCGACGAGGAGCTCCGCCCCGAGCTCGGCCAGCACGCCCCTGAGGTGGTCGGCCGGACCCTTCGACGACGCCCCGCACACGACGGCCACATCACCACCCGCCCCCGTCGTGAAGGGGGGCGCGGCGAGGGTGGCCCGGAGGGCGCCGGGGCCGTCGGGGAGGCGGGTCGCGCCGACGACGCGGCCGCCCGCCCACTCCACGAGACCGGGCAGGAACGGCCCGATGGCGTCGCGGACCCGGCCTGGCGCGGGGAGCCCTTCGTGCACCACCTCGTCGCCGGTGACCAGGACCGTCACCCGGATCTGCGGCCGTACCCTCAGGGTGTCGTGGCCGAGCGAGGCGGCCAGCCCGAGCACGGCGGGAGTGACCATGGCGCCCGCCCCGAGCACGACCGCGCCCTCGGCGATGTCCTCGCCCCGCCGCCGGATGTGCCGCCCGGCCTCGACCGCGCCGCCCACCCACACCGGTTCCGCCTCCGGGCACCCGGAAATTCCCGCGCGAACGCCCAGGACCGCGTGGGCGTCCGGACGTCCGGGAGGCGGTGCCGCGATCGCGTGTTCGTAGGGCAGCACCGCCTCCGCCCCAGCCGGGGCAGGGGCGCCGGTGGCGATCTCCACCGCCTCCCCCGCCCGCAGCACTCCCC
>NZ_SMKP01000163.1:0-25361 GCF_004349015.1 Nonomuraea diastatica | reverse complement strand
GGTGTCAGGTGGGGAGCTTGAGCGAGGATGTCGGACTCCAGGGTGCGCAGTCCGGGGCCGGGGTCCACACCGAGCTCGTCGCGCAGGACATGGCGGGCACGGCGGAGGGTGGCGAGGGCGTCGCCTTGACGGCCCGTGCGATACAGGGCCAGGGCCAGCAGCCGCCAGCCGTCCTCGCGCAGCGGGTGGGACGCCACGTGCGCCTCCAGATCGGGCACCGGCTCGGCCGCGGGCCCCGAGGCCATGGCCGCCTCGGCCCGGCGTTCGACGGCCAGCAGCCGCAGTTCTTCCAGCCGGGCCGCCTCCCCGCGGGCCCATGGCAGCTCGGCGAACTCCGCGTAGGCGGGCCCCCGCCAGAGCGCGAGGGCGTCGCCGAGGAGACGGCAGGCCTGGCCGGGTTCGCCGGCGGACAACAGGCGGGTGGAGGTGGTGACGACCTCCTCGAAGCGCCAGGCGTCCACGGTCTCGGGAGTGGCGCGCAGCGCGTAGCCGGGCGCGGCCGTGACCAGCAGCCGGGCGGGCGTGCGCGGCGGGCGGCCCGGCTCGAGGGCCTTGCGCAGCGCACCGACGAAGGTCTGCACGGCGCCCAGCGCGCCCTCCCCCGGAGACTCCCAGAGGTCGTCGATGAGCCGGGCGACCGGCACGACCCGGCCTCTGGCGACCAGCAGCCGAGCCAGCACGGCGCGGTGCCGCGGGCCTTTGAGGTCGGCCGGGCCGCGCTCGTCGCCGGCCTCCAACGGGCCCAGCACCCCGATCCACACCATCGCACCCACTGTATCCGCCCTGGTGGGCCCGGCTGAGCCGGCGCTGATCGGGTGCTGATCGGCGGGCGGCAGGTTGGGGGCGTACGGCAGGACCCAGGAGAGGAAGGCCGGGATGACACCGGAGATCACCGCATTCGCCCAGCAGCGCGTCATCGTCGCCGACGGTGTGGCGCTCAACGTCGCGGTGGGCGGCTCGGGCCGCCCCGTCGTGCTGCTGCACGGCTTTCCGCAGACCCACCTGATGTGGCGGCACGTCGCCGCCGATCTGGCCGCCGATCACACGGTCATCTGCCCCGATCTGCGCGGTTACGGCGGCAGCGACAAGCCGGCGGGCACCGGAGACCGGTATGCCAAGCGCACCATGGCCGCCGACATCGTCGCCCTGGCCAGGGCGCTCGGGCATGAGCGGTTCGCGCTGGCCGGCCACGACCGGGGCGCCCTGGTCGCCATCCGGGCCGGGCTCGACCATCCCGGGGCGATCACCCACCTGGCCGCGCTGGACGTGCTGCCGACGCTCGACACGTGGGACGTGATGCACGGCGTCTCGGCCGCCGTCGGCTTCCACCTCTATCTGATGGCCCAGCCGCCGGGCCTGCCCGAGGTCATGATCGGTGCCTCGGCGGACACGTTCTTCGGCCATTTTCTGGATGCCTGGACGAACGACCCGGAGGCGATCCCGGCGGACGTGCGCGCCGCGTACCTGAGGGCGTCGCGCGAGGCGGTCCCCTCGATCGTGGCGGACTACCGGGCCTCGGCCACCATCGACGTCGAGCACGACCTGGCCGACCGGCGGGCGGGCAACCGGCTGCGGATGCCGGTGACGGTGCTGCAGCAGGACTGGGGGGCCGCGCTCGGCTTCGACGCCGCCGACCGGTGGCGGGCGTGGGCGCCGGACCTGGTGCACGAGACGGTGTCGTGCGGGCACTTCATGGCGGAGGAGGCCCCGGCGGAGGTGACCAGGGCCCTGCGGGACCTGCTGGCCAGGTAGGCGCTCAGCCGGGGCCGCACGTCCAGGGGCACGTCCCGGCAGCGCTGCGGCCGCGGCCCACGCCGTTCACCGGCGCGGCCTGACCTGACCGGGTCCCACGTGATCCGTTTTCGGTAGATTCACGACGGATCAGCCCATCGTTGAGCGGACCAGAGGATCACGTGAGCATTCCCGACCTGAATGACGTCCATCCCGCGTGGCTTCCCCCCGCCGCGTTCCGCGCGGTCGGTGCGCGCCGCGTCCTCGTGCTCGGCGACGGGCTCCTCACCGGCACCGTGCGGGCGGAGGTCGAGCAGGCCTGCGCCCGGCACGGCGGCGCCCTCGAGCAGGACGCGACGGGATCCCCCGGCCTCGTGCTCGCGCTCTCCACTGCGGCTCCCTTGGCGGCTCCCTCGGCGGCCCCCTCCGTGGCGGCCGCCGCGCGGGAGGTCCTGGCCGGGCAGGGCGGATCCGCCATCGGCGAGGAGGGCTACCTGCTCGCCCGCCGCGACGGCGTCACCGTCGTGCTGGCCGACGATCCGGCCGGCCTGCTCTACGGGCTGTTCCACGTGGTCAGGCTGGGCGAGGAGGCGTTCACGGGCGAGCGCCCCGCCGAGCCGCACCGGCCCGCGGCCCGCCGGCGCATGCTCGACCACTGGGACAACATCGACGTACATCCGGTGATGGGCCAGGTCGAGCGCGGCTATTCCGGCGGGTCGATCTTCTGGCAGGACGGCGGCCCTCGCGGCGACCTGGCCAGGGTACGGGCCTACGCGCGGCTGCTGGCCGCGACCGGCGTGAACGCCATCACGGTGAACAACGTCAACGTGCACGCCACGGAGGCCCACCTCCTGACCGACCGGCTCGGCGACGTGGCCGCCATCGCCGACGAGGTGCGCCCGTACGGGATCCGGGTGCACCTGTCGGTCACCTTCGCCTCGCCGATGAGGCTCGGCGGGCTGCCCACCGCCGACCCGCTCGACGAGCGGGTGCGGGAGTGGTGGGCGCGCACCACCGAGCACGTATACGCCACCATCCCCGACTTCGGCGGGTACGTGGTCAAGGCCGACTCGGAAGGGCAGCCGGGCCCGTTCGCGTACGGGCGCAGCCACGCCGACGGCGCGAACACGCTCGCCGACGCCCTGGCCCCGTTCGGCGGGGTCGTGCACTGGCGGGCCTTCGTCTACAACCACCGGCAGGACTGGCGCGACCGGTCGACCGATCGCGCCCGGGCGGCCCACGACCATTTCGCGCCGCTCGACGGGCGGTTCAGGGACAACGCGATCCTGCAGGTGAAGCACGGCCCGATGGACTTCCAGACGCGCGAGCCGGTGTCGCCGGTGATCGCGGCCATGCCGTCCACCCGGCTGGCGGTGGAGCTGCAGGTGACGCAGGAGTACACCGGCCAGCAGCGGCACGTGTGCTATCTCGCGCCGATGTGGAAGGAGATGCTCGGGTTCGGCCCGTGGGGCAGGGACACGGACGGGAGCGGGGACGGGAGCGGGCGCACCGTGGCCGACGTCGCCGCCGGCGAGTCGGGCGACGGCGGCGGCCTGGTCGCGGTCTCCAACGTCGGCGACGACTTCTACTGGACGGGCCACCCTCTCGCCCAGGCCAACCTGTACGCCTTCGGCCGCCTGGCCTGGGACCCGCGGCTGGAGCCCGCCGCCGTCCTCGACGAGTGGATCGACCTCACGTTCGCGCCGGCGGCGGGCGGTGATCCCGGGCCGCTACGGCGCACGCTGCACGCGATGATGGACGGCTCCTGGCGGACCTACGAGCGTTACACGGCGCCGCTGGGCGTCGGATTCATGGTCCGTCCCGGGCACCACTACGGCCCCGACGTGGACGGCTACGAGTACACGCCGTGGGGCACCTACCATTTCGCCGACCGCGACGGCGTCGGCGTCGACCGCACCCGCGCCTCCGGCACCGGGTTCACCGGCCAGTACCCGCAGCCGTGGTCGGACGTCTACGAGTCGCTCGGCACCTGCCCCGACGAGTTGCTGCTCTTCTTCCACCACGTCCCGTACGGGCACGTGCTGCACGACGGCACCACGGTCATCCAGCACATCTACGACACCCATTTCGCCGGGGTCGAGGAGGCGGCCGAGAGCCGGCGGCTCTGGGAGCGGGCGGAGCCCGGGGACCCGGCGCTGCACGCGCGGGTGATGGAGCTCCTCGACGAGCAGCTGCGCTGCGCGGAGGAGTGGCGCGACCAGATCAACGCCTACTTCTTCCGCAAGTCAGGGGTGCCCGACGCCCGGGGCCGGCACATCCCGTGACGCGGCGGCGCGCCCGCCGGACGGCAGGAAGGCGCAGGCGGCGGCGCGTCAGGCGGTGAACCTCTCCCTGATCTCGTCGATCATCGGGCGGCTGTTGCGCAGCAGCGCCGCCGCGAACACGACGGCCAGGAGGGTCACCGCCGCCTCGGTGGCGACCAGCGTGAGGCCGGCCGCCACCACGAGGAGGCAGAGGTTGCTCACGGTCACGCCGGGGAACCGCACGAGCGAGTAGGACGCCAGCCGGGCGACGTCGGCCGCCCGGAACGCGAACAGCGAGGTGATCACCAGCGCGGCGGCGGCCCAGAGCGACGCCGCCACGGCGACGGCGACGAGCAGCACCGCCCACCAGCCGGGGACGCCCGCGGCGGCGAAGTTCGCCAGGTTCGTCCCCACGATGGCCAGCCCCGCCAGCCACGGCGCCCAGATCTTCATGACCCCCGCGACGTTGCCCCGGTAACCGCGCCAGAACGCCGCCGCGGGACGCAGATCCGTCAGGTCGGACCGGCGGTGGCGCAGCGCGTAGAGGGCGGCGGACAGCGCCGGCCCGGCGGGCAGCGCGCACAGCGCGGCCAGCGGGATGTTGCCGGCGTCGCGGTCGAGCAGGACGAGCGCCGCCAGCCCGGGCGCGGCGGTGACCAGGAACAACAGCTCGACGATCAGCAGGGTGTAGACCAGCGCGGCGACGCGCGAGAGCGGCCCCGTGCCGAACCGCCGCTCCGCGGGCGCGTCGCTCATCGGGAGGGCTCCACTCAGCCGTGTTCCTTCTTGAACCGTTCGTAGGCCGTGTTGACCAGGTTGATGTAGGACGCCATGTTATTGCCCTCCAGCTCCTTGACGTAGGCGTCCCACTCGCTGAGGTCGCGCTCGCCGAGGATGAACTTGAGCGTCTGCTGGGTGACGAAGTCCTTCAGCGGCGTCTCCCACAGCGTGGCCTGCTCGCGCTCCTCTTCCTTCAACGGGTGGGGCGGATCGACCGGCCAGGCCTTCCTGGCGTTCATCACCTTCTGGAACTCCAGCTCCTCCTCAGAGAAGGTGGACTCCAGCAGCTTGGTGGGGCCGCCGTAGGCGAACACGCCGTTGGAGAAGCCGAAGTCCTTCTGCAGGTGCTTGGAGGCGTCGGGGTTGAGCCCGACGAAGTCGACGTCGTCGGCCAGCTTGTAGCCGCCGGAGGCGTCCTTGGTGTGCGTCGTGCCTTCGACGCCCCACTTGGCGAACTCCAGGCCCTGGTCGGAGTACCAGAGCCAGTCGACGAACTGCATCATGGCGACGAAGTTCTTGTTCTCCAGCGCCTTCTTGGAGATCATGACGCCGTTCTCGAGCCGGGTGCCGATCTTGTGGTCGCCGACGGGGCCCATGGGCACCGGGATCTTGGCGATCTTGGCGTCGGGGTTGGCCTTCGTGAGCGCGCCACGGAACTCGTTGACCAGAGTCTGCGCGTTACAGCTGATCACGAACGACTTGCCGGAGATGAGCTTCTGGTCGGCCTGCTCGTCCTGCTGGGTGAAGGCTTCGGGGTCGAGCAGCTTCTCCTTCACCAGCTTGTGCAGGTATTCGATCATCTGCTTGTACTGCGGCATGGCGCCGGTGTAGACGAACTTGCCGGCGGTGGCGTCCCAGAAGGCGTGCTGGTACTCCCAGCCGCCCTTGGCGCCGTAGGCCTGGGCGACGAGCTTGAGCAGGTTGCCGCCGGGCGTGGGAATGCCGAACCGGTCGGTCATCGGGTAGAGATCGGGGTATTTCGCCTTCATGGCCTTGAGCACGGTGTAGAGCTCGTCCCAGGTCGTCGGGACCTCCAGGTCGAGCTCCTCCAGGATGTCCATCCGGACCGCGAGGGTGTAGTCGACCCAGACGTTCTCGTGCAGGCCGGGCAGCAGGTAGATGCGGCCGTCGGCCTGCCGGAGCGTGTCGAGCTCCGGCTCCATCTTCCACTTGGCGACCTTGTCCTTGAAGTTCGGCATCAGGTCGAAGTACTCGCTGACCGGCAGGACCGCGCCCGAGGCCACGAATGCCTCCTCCTGCGGGTGGTACGTCTTCGGGATGATGAGCGGGGCGTCCCCTGCGCCGATCATCAGGCTGCGCTTCTTCTCGTAGTCGCTCAGCGGTACCGCGACCGGCTTGAACGTCACGTTCGTGCGCTTGGTCAGCTCTTCCCAGAACAGCCAGTCGTTCTTCAGCGGGTAGAACGGGTGGTTGTTGTAGAGCACGTCGAACGACAGCGGCTCGGTGGCCTTGAACTGCTGGTTGACACCGTAGTTGGCCATCGCGCCCGCCTTGTTCGCGGACTGGGCGGCCTGCTTCGGGGCTTCGTCCTCGCCGCAGCCGGCGAGGACGAGGGTGAACGCACCCAAGCCGATGATCGCCTGCCGCCGTGATAGTTCGCGCATTGGGTTTCCTTTGCCGTGTCCGGGGGGTTGTAGGAGGCGTGAGGAGGCTAACCCTTGACCGCGCCGAGCATGACTCCGGAGACGAAGTACCGCTGGACGAAGGGGTAGACCGCGAGGATGGGCAGCACGGTGAGCATGATCGTCACCGACTGGATGTTGGCCGCGACCTGCGTGAGGTCCGCCGCGCCGGCGCCGGCGTTCTCGGCGCCGGTGGCGCCCGCGATGATGTTGCGCAGATAGACGGTGACCGGGAACAACTCCGTTCTGTTGAGGTAGAGGAACGCCGAGAACCACGAGTTCCAGAACGAGACCGCGTAGAACAGCACCATCGTGGCGATGACCGCCTTCGACAGTGGCAGCACGATCCGCCCCAGGATGCCGTAGGTGTTGAGCCCGTCGATGGCGGCGGCCTCTTCCAGGTCGCCCGGCAGGTTCTCGAAGAACGCCTTCATGACCAGCAGGTTGAAGACGCTGATCGCGTTGGGCAACACGATGGCCCAGATGGAGTTCGTCAGCCCGAGGCTGTTGACCAGCACGTAGTTGGGGATGAGGCCGCCGTTGAAGAACATCGTGAAGACGGCGACCCAGATGAGGAACGTCCTGCCCTTGAGGTGTCTCTTGGACAGCACGTACGCGTAGCAGGTGGTCAGCACCATCGCGATGGCGGTGGCGACGACGGTGTAGACCACGGTGTTGCGGTAGTTCGTCCAGAACATCGGGTCCGCGACCACGATCTGGTAGGTCGTGAGGTTGAACCCGCGCGGGATGAGGTTGACCTCGCCCGACAGGATGTACCGTTCCTCGCTGAAGGAGCGGGCGACGATGTTGATGAACGGATAGAGCGTCACGACCACCACGCCGGTCAGGACGACGGCGTTGACCACCTGGAAGGCCCGGTAGCCCCGGCTCTTGGCGAGTGTCACCACAGGCTCGTCCCCACTGCTCGACGGGAGATCAGGTTCGCCGACAGGATCAGGGTCAGCCCGATGATGGCCTCGAACAGGCCGATCGCGGCGGCGTAGCTGAAGTTGCTGGACTCCACACCCATCCGGTAGAGGTACGTGGAGATCACGTCGGCGGTCGGATAGGTCAGGGGGTTGTAGAGCAGGAGCACCTTCTCGAAGCCGACGGCCATGAACGTGCCGATGTTGAGGATCAGCAGGGTGACCGCCGTCGGCCGGATGCCCGGGAGGGTGACGTGCCAGATCTGCCGCCACCGGCCGGCGCCGTCGATCCTGGCCGCCTCGTAGAGCTGCTCGTCGATGGTGGTGAGGGCGGCGAGGTAGAGGATCGTGCCCCAGCCGACGGTCTGCCAGATCTCCGACGAGATGTAGATCGTCCGGAACCACTCGGGTTTCTGCATGAACGCGACGGGATCGTCGCCGAACGCCCGCACCAGCTGGTTGACCGGCCCGTCGATGGCCAGCGTCTGCATGACGATGCCGGCCACGACCACGATCGACAGGAAGTGCGGCAGGTAGGACACCGACTGCAGGAACCGCTTCAGCCCGCGGTTGCGGACCTCGTTGAGCAGCAGCGCCAGCACGATGGGCAGCGGGAAGCAGAACAGCAGGGTCAGGCCCCCGAGGATCGCGGTGTTGGTGAAGACGTTCCAGAACGTGGGGTCGTTCAGGAACAGGTTCACGTAGCGCAGGCCCACCCATTCCTCGCCCAGCACGCTGCCGCCGGGCTCGAACTTCCGGAATGCGATCACGTTGCCGATCATGGGGGCGTACCGGAAGATGGCGAAGAACAGCAGCGGGAGGATGGCCAGCGAATACAACTGCCAGTTGCGGCGGAACGCCCCGCTCCAGGAGGACGAGGAGCCGGCGGGCCGCCGCCGGCGGCGGGTGGCGGGCCGGGTCTCGCTGGTGTCCGGTGGCGGGTTCATGGTCGTGGGGGTGTTGCTCATCCTCTGTCCTCCGGTGCGATGCGCTCGATCCGCGCCCGTGGCCGCATCCGCCGCTCGTGGCCGGTCTCGCGCACGTCGCCGGTCAGGCGCAGCGGCACGGCCGCGACCACGTCGGCGCTCGACCGCGCGAAGCGCAGCTCGACCTCGCCCGGCTCGACGATGCGCCGGCCGCGCACGCCGGTGAACGAGGTGACGTCCGCCGGCACGTCGAACGTCACGCGGGCGGCCTCGCCCGGCTCCAGCGGCACGCGGGTGTGGCCGACCAGGCGGACCACCGGCCGCGTGGTCTGCGCGACCGGATCGTGCAGGTAGAGCTGGACGACCTCGGTGCCGGGCCGCGGCCCGGCGTTGCGGACGGTGACCGCGACGCTCACCTCGCCGTCGACCGGCCAGTCAGCCGGCTCAGCGGGCTCGCCGGGCTCCGCGAGCTTCGTCACGTCGCTCCATTCGAACGTGGTGTAGCCCAGCCCGTGGCCGAACGGGAAGGCGGGGGTGGGGTCGACGGACGACACCTGGGAGCGCCGGCCCAGCCACGGCGACAGGTAGGTGGCCGGCAGGCCGCCCGCGTCGCGCGGCACGCTGACGGGCAGCCGCCCCGACGGGTTCACCGCGCCGGTGATCACCTCGGCCAGCGCCTGGCCGCCGCGCTGGCCGGGGAAGAAGGCGTACACGATGACGGCGGCGTCGTCCACCTCCTCGCCCAGCGCGTACGGCCGCCCGGCCAGCAGCACGAGGACCACGGGGGTGCCGGTGGCGAGCACGGCCCTGACGAGCTCGGACTGGACGCCCGGCAGGCGCAGGTCGGTGGCGTCGCAGCCCTCGCCGGAGGTGCCGCGGCCGAACAGCCCGGCCCGGTCGCCGACGGCCAGCACGCACACGTCGCTCGCGGCGGCCGCGGTGGCGGCGGCCGCGATGCCGGAGGTGTCGTCGCCGGTGATGTCGCAGCCGGGCGCGTAGGCGAGGCCGGGGACCAGCGCGCCGAGCGCGTCGCGCAGCGACGGGATCTCCAGCCCGAGCCCGTGCTCGGGGTGGGCGCCCACGTGCGCGGGGAAGGCGTAGCAGCCGAGCATCGCCATCGGGTCGTCGGCGACCGGTCCCACGAGGGCCACCCGCCGGCCGGGCGCCAGCGGCAGGATCCCCCCGGTGTTGCGCAGCAGCACGACCGACTCGCGGGCCAGCCGCAGGGCGATGTCCTGGCTCTCGGGGTCGTCGAGGCGAAGCCGGTCGGCGCCGTCGGGCAGGCACTGCCAGCCCTCGTCGAGCAGGCCGAGCTCGGCCTTCTGCGTCAGCACCCTGCGCAGGGCGCGGTCGACGAGCTTCTCGTCGACCGCGCCCGCCTTCACCGCCTCGATCAGCGGCTCGCCGAACGTGTCGACGGTGGGCAGTTCGACGTCGATGCCGGCGCGCAGGGCGAGCCCGGCCGCCTCGGCGGCGTCGGCGGCCACGCCGTGCAGTTTCTGCAGGAACCGGATCGCGAAGTAGTCGGCGACGACCGTGCCGGTGAAGCCCCACTCGTCGCGCAGCAGCCCGGTCAGCAGGCCGTCGTCGGCGGCCACGGGAACGCCGTCGATCTCGGCGTAGGAGTTCATCACCGACCGGGCGCCGCCCAGGCGCAGCGCCATCTCGAACGGCGGCAGGACGACGTCGGCCAGTTCCCTGCGGCCCATCGGAACGGGGGCGAGGTTGCGCCCGCCGCGCGAGGCGGAGTAGCCGGCGAAGTGCTTGAGCGTGGCGACCACGCCGGCACCCTCCACTCCGCGCACGTAGGCCGCGCCGATGGTGCCGACCAGGTAGGGGTCCTCGCTGATCGTCTCCTCGGTGCGGCCCCAGCGGTAGTCGCGGGTCACGTCGAGCACCGGGGCCAGGCCCTGGTGCACGCCGGCGGCCCGCAGGGAGCGGCCGATCCGCCCCGCCATCTCCTCGATCAACCCGGGGTCGAACGTCGCGCCCCAGCTCAGCGGCGCCGGGTAGACGGTCGCCCGCCAGGCGGCGAACCCGGTCAGGCACTCCTCGTGCACCTGGGCCGGGATGCCGAACCGGCTGGTCGCCACGATCTCGGCCTGGGAGGCGGCCAGCGACCGGGCGCCGGCGACGGGGTCGACGGGCGCGGTGCCGTACGGCCTGGTCAGCTGGCCGAGTCCGTGGCGGATGACGGTGCTCCACTCGGCGCCGCCCGCCATCTCGGTCTGGTGCGGGGCGACGCCCTCCCCCGAGGCGTCGGCGCCGACCCACACCCCGACCAGCTGGGCGACCTTCTCCTCCAGCGTCATGAGCGGGATGAGGGCCTCGGCTCGCTCGCCGGGGGACAGCCCTGGGTCCCGCCATCGGGTGCTGTCGTCCGGCGTGGGGCTCGTCTCGATCGGTCCGTGGCCCGTCATGCCATCCCTTCGGGCTTCTAACGGCAACATCCCACGCGGATTGCGGTATGTGAAGCCGAAACTTTCAAGGAAATATGCTTAATATTGCGGCAACATAAGGGGCCTCGCGGAAAACTGTCAAGAGCGCCTCCAACTGCTATGTTGCAGATCCAATCGGCGTACGACGCCCGAGCCCACTGGATGTGTCGGTCGTTGTGCGGCAACAACTTTCCCGAAACTTTCGGAGCGATGTGAGGTTGTCGTGACATTGACGAATCTTGACGCCTCGATCAGGAAGAACCGTACTGCGAATGCCGCGATCACCGTCACCCTGGACGGCGTTCCGCAGCCGGATCGGGATGTGGTCGTCGTCCAGCGCGAGCACCGGTTCCTGTTCGGGTGCACCGGGTTCGACCTCGTCCCCCTCGCCAACGGCGAGCTCACCGACGGGCTCACCGATGGGGCCACCGCCAGGGCAGAGCGTCTGGCCGAGCACTGGCTGGGACTGTTCAACTTCGTCACGCTGCCCTTCTACTGGGGGCAGTTCGAGGAGGAGCGCGGGCGGCCGCGGACGGAGCGGCTGCGGAACGCCGCGGCGTGGTTCCGCGAGCGGGGGTGCCCGGTCAAGGGGCATCCGCTGGTGTGGCACACGGTGACGGCGGACTGGCTGACGGATCTGTCGAACGAGGAGATCGCCCGCGCGCAGGTGGACCGGATCCGGCGCGAGGTGGGCGACTTTTCAGGACTTATCGATATGTGGGATGTCATCAACGAGGTCGTCATCATGCCGATCTTCGACAAGTACGACAACGGCGTCACCCGCCTGTGCCGGGAGATGGGACGCATCCCGATGGTCAGGATGGCCTTCGACGCCGCCCGCGAGGCCCACCCGCACGCCACGCTGCTGCTCAACGACTTCGACATGTCGGCGGCGTACGAATGCCTGATCGAGGGCCTGCTGGAAGCCGGCATCCGCATCGACGCGCTGGGCCTGCAGAGCCACATGCACCAGGGCTATTGGGGCGAGGAGCGGACACTCGCCGTCCTCGACCGTTTCTCGCGCTACGGCCTGCCCCTCCACTTCACCGAGACCACCATCCTGTCCGGCGAGCTCATGCCGGAACACATCGCCGACCTGAACGATTACCAGGTGGCGGCCTGGCCGAGCACCCCCGAGGGCGAGGAGCGCCAGGCCGGCGAGATCGTCCGCCACTACCGCACGCTGCTGTCCCATCCGGCGGTGGAGGCGATGACGTACTGGGGGATGACCGACGGCGGCTGGCTCGGCGCGCCCGGCGGGTTCGTCCGCGCCGACGGCAGCCCGAAGCCGTCGTATGACGCGGCACGCTCGCTCATCAAGGGCGACTGGTGGTTCCCGCCCACCACCTTGCGCACCGACGCGGAGGGGAGGGTGCGCTTCACCGGGTTCCTCGGCGCGTACGAGGTGTCGGCGGCCGGCCGCACGGCCGCCTTCCACCTGGACACTCCCGGCGAGATCCACGCCACCGCCGCCATGTGACCTCACCTCCCGGCGCGGGCGGCCGGGTCCGGGCTGAAGGGCCCTTCAGCAGGGCCCTTCAGCAGGGCCGATCAGTCCTGCAGGGCGGTGCGCAGCTTGGTGAGCACGGCGCGCAGGATGCGGGAGACGTGCATCTGCGAGATGCCGAACTCCGTGGCGATCTCGGACTGGGTCATGTTGCCGTAGAACCGCATCAGCAGGATGTTGCGCTCCCGGTCGGGGAGCGCGTCGATGAGCGGCTTGATCGCGTGCTTGCCGAGCATGTCGTCGAGCGAGTCGTCCTGCGCGGGCAGGAAGTCGCCCAGGTCGGCCGCGTCGTCCTCGCCGCCGACCGGCGCGTCCAGCGACAGGGTGCTGTACGCGGCGGACGCGTCGAGGGCGAGCAGCACGTCCTCCTCCGAGATGCCCATCTTGCCGGCCAGCTCGGCGACCGTGGGGGCGCGGCCAAAGGTCTGGGTGAGCTCGCTGGTCACCTTGTTGAGCTCCAGGCGGCGCTCCTGGTAGACCCGCGGCACCCGGATGGCCCACGTGCGGTCGCGGAAGTGCCGCTTCACCTCGCCGACCATCGTGATCATCGCGTAGCCGCGGAAGTCGTGCCCCAGGGTGGGGTCGAATCCGTTGATGGCCTTCATCAGGCCCACGTACGCGGCCTGGCGCAGGTCCTCCATCGGCTCGCCGCGGTAGCGGTAGCGGCGGGTGACCTCGCCCACCAGAGCGTCGTACATGACCACGACCCGCTCACGGATCCGTACCTTGCGCAGCTCCGGCGTCTCGGGCCGGTTCATCTCGGTGAGCAGCTGCTCGGCGGTCATCTCTTCGAGTGCGATCAGGACGGCCATCTGATGCTCCAAAAAGTCAGATCATGGCAGCCCCTGCACATGCGAAAAAGCCCAGGCAGAGGCACACCACTCACAAGGCGCGAGTCGAAGCCCTCTGCTGGACTTCCGGATCCGAGTATTCCCCATTTGGGGGCATTTATCAACATATCGAGTTACAGATTCGCTCCTTTGCTCCAGCGACCGTCAACGCACGGTGAAGACGAAGGTATGCGGGCCGGACGGGACGGCGGCGGTCAGGCGTACGCGGTGCACGGTCTCCGGCACGCCGTCGTGGCCGCGTACCTCCAGCTCCTCCGCCCGGGCTCGCCACGGGGGCGGGATCTCCAGCACGACCGGCCCCCAGCCGACGGCGCCGCGGCCCACCTCGGGGCGCAGGCGGGCGACGAACAACTCCGCCACCGGGCAGTCTCCTCCGGAGAAGGCGAAGGTGTCGGTGAGCTCCAGCCGCCCGGGCCGCCAGGCGAAGGCGCGGGTGAAGCGGATGAGCCGGGGCGCGTCGTAGGCGGCCGTCAGGTCCAGCGTCCATTCCACGGTGTCGTGGCCGGCCGCGTACCGGACGGTCTCGGCGCGGCGGTCACGGCCGGGGCGTTGCGCGGCGCCGTCGATCAACGGGATCGAGTGCCACTCCGCCGAGGCCTGCGGCACCGCGTAGCGGCCAGCGCCGAAGTAGTCGCGGGTGTACTCGGGGGCGCCCAGGTCGTCCAGCACCGTCCTGCCGTGGGCGTGGAGGACGAAGTGGCCCAGATCGAGATGGTTGTGCGGCTCGTCGTTGTGGCCGCCCTTGGCGGCGAAGGCCGTGCCGTCCGCCCTGGCGACGACGATCGCGGCGTCCGGCAGGCGGTCGTGCCGCGCGGGCGGGGTGCGCGGCGTCCGCGCCGTCCACCACAGGGTGCGGCTCAGGTGGGCCCAGCGGTAGCAGTGGTCGTCGTGGAACGACGGCTCCCGCCCCTGCGGCACGGGCACGCCCAGGCGTTCCGCCAGCCGGTCCAGCAGGCCGGCCGGGTAGGCGCCCATGCCGGAGGAGTCGGCGAAGGCCGGGCGCACACCACCGCCGAGGTCGACCCTGGCGGGGTAGGCGGCCATCTCGCGTACGTGGGGATCGTCCAGCAGGTCCCTGCCCGTACGCTCGCGCAGCGCCTCGGCGAAGTAGACGAAATAGCCGAAACCATAGGACCAGTAGTCGGGGCCCTCCAGGCAGGCGCCGTCCGGGCCCACGCCCGCCAGAAACGACTCCAGGGCCCGCTCCAGGCGGGGCAGGAGGGCCGGCAGGTGCTCGGAGTCCAGCGCCAGCGCCGCCATCCCGGCCGCGCCCGCGCAGACGGCCGCCCAGTTGTGCCCGGCCTGCTCCCACCACAAGGGAGGCGCTCCTTCCTGGAGAGGGCGCAGGACCCTGCGCTCCACCTCCTCGCGCACCCGGGCCCGCACCCGGGAGTCGAGGTGCTCGCCGAGCAGGTCCACCGCCTCCGCCAGGGCATGGCCGGTCTCGGCGGCGAACAGGTCGACGAACGCGTTGACCGGGCGGTCTCGCGGCTCGTGGGCCGGCAACACCCAGGTGTACTCGTCGCACACCGACCACAGCAGGTCGTCGAGCGCCGGGTCGGGACGGTCGTCCAGGTGCGCGGCCAGCATGAGGGCGGCCAGGCGGCGACGGCGCTCGAAGTAGACGCGCTCGTAGGCCTGGCGGTCGCCGGTGTCCGCGTAGCGGCGCCACAGGGCGAAGGTCAGCGCGGGCAGGGATTCCGTACGCGCCCTGGCTGCCTCCTCCCGTGCCTGCCGTACCAGCAGGTCCCGGCTTCCGTCCCGGCTCATCTGCCCCTCCGTGCCGTGCGCCGTTCGCCGTGCGGAATCCCGCACGGCCCGCCCCCCGCACCCTACGCGTACGCGGGAGGTCTCATGGGCATCAGAGGTCGGTGAGACTGGGGGTGTCATGAAGTGTTGGCGGGCCGGAAATACCGTCTGGAGTTCACCTTCGGGCAGCAGGCGTTCGCCGAGAGATCGGGCGGGATCTGCCGGGCCGTGTGGAATACCGGCCTCGAACAACGGCGGGATTATCGGCGGCGAGGGGAGTGGATCACCCATGCCGAGCAGTGCAGACAACTCACCGACGCGAAGAAGGACCCGTACTGCGCCTGGCTCGCCGACGCCCCCGCCCAGGTGATCCAGCAGGCCCTCAAGGACCTGGATCAGGCGTGCCGTGAGCATGGCACGGGCAAGGTGCGCTGGAAGTCGAAGGCGAAGTGGCGGCCCTCGTTTCGGTTCCCCACCGCCAAACACCTGCCCGTGCAGCGGATCGCCCGCAAGTGGGGACGGGTGTTCCTGCCCGAATTCGGGTGGGCGCGCTTTCGCATGTCGCGCCCGCTCGGGGGGACCGTCAAGTCCGCGACCGTGTCCCCGGGACGGCGAGCACTGGTTCATCAGCTTCCTCATCGACGACGGGACTCCCGAGCGGCGGGAGCATGCGTGCCCTCAGTGGGTGGGTGTGGACCGGGGGGTCGTCCCGGCCGCCGTGACCTCGGACGGGGAGTTCTTCGACCGCCGCCACGCCGGAACCGGCGGTGTCTCCTCAATGAAGCCCCCGGGGGAGAGAAACCGTGGCAGGAAGGCTGGCCCCGGATACCTCAACGCCCGGCGAAGCGGAACGCTACCTGCGGCTGCAAAGAAGGCTCGCCCGCACGACGAAGGGATCGAAGCGGTTAGGACGGTCATGGCCGCGATGAGACAGATCATGCGGCGGGTCCGGTGGCGGCGCGCTGACTTCAACGCCCAAGCCGCGCACCGGCTCACCCGCGGGTACGGGCACGTGGTCATCGAAGACCTGAACACCGAGGGCATGAGCGCCGCCGTCAAGCCCAAGCCCGACCCCGACCGGCCGGGCCGGTTCCTGCGCAACGGCGCGGCGGCGAAATCCGCGCTCAACAAGGCGATTCTCGACAAGGGCTGGTACGGCCTGGAAGTCGCACGGCGAACCCCTCTCGATCGTGCACGACCGGCAGACCACGCTCACCGACGAGCGCATCGCCCGGCTGCGGGCGATCCTCGACGGCCGGCTGGCCGGGCTGCGGCTGGCCGGGTCGTTCCTCGACGCCCGGATCCAGGTCGCCGACGTCATCGCGGGGGTGGCCCGCAGGATCGCCCTCGACGAGCTCGCGGAGCGGGGCGATCCGGGGCTCACCGCGCTGCTGCGGCCGTACGTGGACGAGCGCTCGGTCTGGGGTGACGCCCGGACCGGAGCGCGGCTGGGACAGCACCCAGATGCGGTCATCTCCGGGTAAATACCCTGACCACGCCCTGTTTCGCCACAAAATGCGACGATACAGTGACGTACTGTGAACGAGACTAAGCGTGTGGAAATAACCTGGCCCAGCCTCGGCATCACCGTGGCGGCCCAACTCGACGAGCGCAACCCCGCCCTGGCCCAATGCCTGTGGGACGCGCTCCCCTACCGCAGCCTGCAAGGACACGCCCTGGTCGCGGGATACCACCTCTACCACGTGGCCCCGGTCCACTCGCTGCTGCACGCCCCCGCGGAATACCGCGTGGACCGCCGCACCGTACCCGACGGCACCCTGTTCTGCTCGCGCCTGCAACACCTGGGCATCAAGTACGGCGAGCTCACCGAGCCCATGACCGCCACCCCCGTCGGCCAGGTCGCGGAAGAGGACCTCGACGCCCTCATCCAGGCCGGCCGCGACGTCTGGAACGCGGTCTACACCACCAAAGAACCCGTCATCGCCGAAGTCCGCCGCGCCGGCGAGGACGGCGGCCACGTCCTGCCCCGGCTGCCCATCGGCGACCCGCAGCTCAACGAACTCGTCAAGGACGTCCACGCCGAAACCCAGCGCATCTGGCTCGACCCGCCCCGCGAGCTCGTCGACCTGCACGAGGGGCGCATCCCCTCCGGCGCCGGCAGCTACGAGACCGTCCTGACCACACTCCTGTTCGTCAACGGCGAGACCCGCCCGCTCGGCTACAGCTGCTACGGCGGCCTCGTCCGCGCCGCCCTCGACGGCATGCCCATGCCGTGGCTGCGCCAGATGACCCGCCAGCTCGCCGCCACACCCGCCGAGTTCCTCGGCTACTGCGGCCTCGACACCCTGTGGGACTTCACCCAGCGCCTCCTGTCGGGCCTGGAACGCCTCGACAGCCACGAGGACTTCATCTCCGTCATGGCCCACATGGCGCTCTACTGCAACTGCCTGGGCGGCTGGAACCTGCACCTGTTCCCCTGGCAGGCCGGCGAGAGCCTGCGCGCCGTACGGGAGCCGGTGTGAACGGCGGATCCCGGGTGGTGGTGGTCGGCGGCGGCGTCATCGGCCTGTCGATCGCCTACCACCTGGCCGAAGCCGGCGTCGACGTCACCCTGCTCGAACGCGGCACGCTCGGCTCCGGCGCCTCCCGCGCCACCGCCGACGTGGTCCGCTCCTACTTCGCCGGCAACCCGGTCAGCTCCGCGCTGGCCGTACGGAGCCTGCATGCCTACCGGGCCTTCCCCGACCGGCCCGGCACCGACCTGCCCCTGCGGCAGGTCGGCTACCTGGTCCTGTTCACCGAGCCCGAGCAATTGTCCGCCTTCCAGGCCGACCTGCCCGCCCAGCACGCCGCCGGCGTCGACGTCCGCCTCATCACCGCCGAGGAGGCACGCGAGCGCAACCCGCTCATCGGTGACGACACGCCGCTGCTGGCCGCCGCGTACTCGCCGCAGGCCTACATCTCCGACACCACGGCCATCGTCACCGCCTACGCGCAAGCGGCCGAGAAGGCCGGCGCCGTCCTGCGTACCGGCTGCCCGGTCACCGGCATCGACGCGCAGGCCGGCCGCATACGCACGGCCAGCGGCGAGATCGGCGCCGACGCGATCATCTGCGCCGCCGGCGCCTGGTCGGCCTCGCTCGTCCGCTGCGCGGGCGTCGACCTGCCGCTCACCGAACCGATCGAGCAGGAACTGCTCACCACCGACCCGCTGCCACCCGGCACACCCGACGTCCCGGTCACCCTGCACGCCGCCACCGGCCTGCTCATCAGGGTCCGCGACGACCGCATGCTGATCGGCATGGGCTACCCGGGGCCCGACCGGGAGGCCTGGCGGCGCGACGTGGCCGACCGGGTCGCCGACGTCTACCCGAGCCTCGCGGAGCTCGCGCTGCACACCGCCGTCACCGGCCTGCGCGACGCCAGTCCCGACCGCACCGCCTTCATCGGCCACCAGCCGGGCCCTCCGGCCTTCCTGTACGCCACCGGCTTCTCCGGCCACGGCCTGTGCAACGCACCCGCCGCCGGCGAGCTGGTCCGCGACCTCTACCTCGACCAGGACCCCGGCTTCGACGTGACCGCGCTGGCGGTCAGCCCACGACGAACGGGATGACCCATGACAGACGACAACCGCTTCATCATCGACCCGGCCACCCGCGACCTGCACGGTGACGACGACCGGCTGCGCGCGGCGGGACCGCTCGTCCCGGTGACCGCCGAAGGCGTGCACACCTGGGCCGCCACCCGCTACTCCACGCTGCTGGCCGTGCTGACCCACCCGGACCTGTCCAGGGAACTGCGCTACTGGAAAGACCGCGACAGCGCCCCGCCGGGCACGGCCATCACCCGCATCGTCACCGACACCTCGATGCTCAACGCGGAAGGCGACGAACACCGCAGGCTGCGAGCCCCGCTGACCGCCGCGTTCACGCCGCGCCGGCTGAAAAGGCTGCGCCCGAGGATCGAGGAGCTCACCGCAGGACTCATCGACCGGCTCGCCGCGATGCCGCCCGACCAGCCGGTCGACATGCGCAAGGAGTTCGCCTACCCGCTTCCCCGCGACGTCATCTCCGACATGATCGGCATTCCGGCCGCGCACCAGGAGAGACTGCACGAGCTCACCGACGCCGTCGCGCAGGTCGGCGGCAGCCTCGACGACACACCCGACCTGCGCCAAGCCCTGCACGTGCTGCTCGGCCAGATCATCGACGAGCGCCGCGACAGCCCCGGCGAGGACCTCATCACCGACCTGATCACGCTGCGCGAGCAGGACGGCGGCCGACTCTCCAACGAAGAGCTGTTCGCCACCATCGAGCTGCTGTTCATCGCCGGCCACGTCACCACGGTCAACCTCATCACCAACGCCATCGGCGCCCTGCTCCACGTGCCCGACCAGGTCGAGCTGCTGCGCGTGGGCAAATGCCCCTACAGCGCGGCCGTCGAGGAGACCCTGCGCTGGGACTCGCCGATCGCCTACTTCCCCATGCGCTACGCCCAGCGCGACGTCGAGATCGACGGCGTACGCGTGCGCGCGGGGGAACCCGTCCTGGCCTGCTTCGCCTCCGCGGGACGCGACCCTGACCAGTACGGCGAGGACGCGCACCTGTTCGACCTCACCGACCCGCCGGCCACCCACCTGTCCTTCGGACACGGCCCGCACTTCTGCCTCGGCGCGCCACTGGCCCGCCTCGAGGCCGAGGTGGCGCTGTCCGCGCTCTTCGACGCGTTCCCGGAGATCGCGCCCGCCGTACCGGCCGAGGAGCTGCGCCCGCTGGACACCCTGCTCGGCAACAGCACCCGCACCATGCCCGTCCTGCTGGGCCCACGCGCACAGTGACCCACCGCGGACCTGACGCTCCGCGCGCAGTGGCCCGCCCGCGGACCCGGCCCACCGCCCGCGCAGTGGCCCGCCGGCGGGCCCGACGCACCGCCCGCGCGCGAGCCTCCGCAACACGGCACCTGAGTGCTCACGCCCACCGATCGCGTTCTACGCTCCATGAACGACGATTGGAGCCGACGCCGTGCCACAGACCGACCTGCCACCGACCGACGCGCCCATGCGCCTGGCCACCACCATCCGCCCCTACGACTGGGGCTCGGTCACCGCCCTCCCCGAGCTGTTCGGGACGGAACCCACCGGCCGGCCGCAGGCCGAACTCTGGATGGGCGCCCACCCCGGCGCCCCCTCGACCGTCGACGGCATCCCCCTCAACGACCTCATCGCCACCGACCCCGTCGCCACCCTCGGCGAGCGCACCACCGCCCGGTTCGGGCCCGCGCTCCCCTACCTGCTGAAGGTCCTCGCCATCGAGCGGCCGCTCTCCCTCCAGGTCCACCCCACCACCGCGCAGGCCGAAGCCGGGTTCGCCGACGAGAACGCCCGCGGCCTCCCCCTCGACGACGCCACCCGCACCTACAAGGACGCCTCGCACAAACCCGAGATGGTCTGCGCCGTCACCCCCTTCCACGGCCTGTGCGGGTTCCGCGCCCCCGCCGCCACCGCCGAGCTGCTCGACCGCCTGCGCCTGCCGGACCTGCGGCCCTGGATCGACACGCTCCGCTCCGGCGAGCCCGAGACCGCCCTGCGCACGGTGTTCGCCCAGATGCTCGACGACGCGTCCCGGCCGCTGCGCGCCCAGGTCGAGCGCGCCCTGCTGGACATCGCGCCCGACACCGGGGACGATGACCTCGCCCCCTACGCCGGCATCGCCCGCGCCTGCCCCGGCGACCCCGGCATCGTGGCCGCCCTCCTCCTCCACCACGTCGACCTGCCCCCCGGCCAGGCGCTCTACCTCGGCGCCGGGGTTCCCCACGCCTACCTCGGCGGCATCGGCGTGGAGATCATGGCCAACTCCGACAACGTGCTGCGCTGCGGCCTCACCACCAAGCACGTCGACGTCCCCGAACTCATGCGCGTCGTCGACTTCACGCCGGCCGCCCCGCACGTCGTCCGCCCCGGGCACGACCCCGCCGGCGAGCACCGCTACCGGCCGCCCGCCCCCGAGTTCGCGCTCACCCGCTACGACCTGACCGGCCAGGCCGCCCACACCCTGCCCGGCGGCGTACCGCGGATCGTGCTCTGCCTCGACGGCGAGACCCACCTCGGCGACGGCCTCACGTTGCGGCCTGGACAGTCGGCCTTCGTGCCGGCCGCCGCGCCGCCGGTGCGGCTTTCCGGCAAGGGCACCGCGTACGGCGCCGAGCCCGGCGCCTTTACAGTGTAGATTTCCGGGCGCGGAGCGTTCCGTGACGACGTATGGCCGGTCGACGTCGCCCCCGAACGACGGCGAGTCAGCCGGGCCCGCCGTCCTCAGGCGTTGGGGCAGCGGGCCGGGGCAGTGCCGTAGGCGTCCTGGAGGAAGTCGACCAGGACGGCGGGCCAGGAGCCCCAGTCGTGGCCGCCGGTGCCGTAGCAGTAGCGGTGGCGCACTCCCAGGCCGGTCAGGCTGGTGTGGAAGGCGCTGGCGTGGGAGCCGAGAATGGCCTCGTTGACCCCCCTGGCCTCGGTGTTCTCCGGTGACGTGGTGCTGTAGCCGCATTCGGGCGGCGCGGGGTCGTCACCGTCGCCGAGCACGTACCGGCCGGAGGAGTCGCGGGGCAGGGTCTTGCAGCCGCCCGCGTAGAGGCCGAGCCTGCCGTCGTACGGGGCGTATGCACCCTGCGTGGCGAGCACGGCCGGGTTGGCCGACGGCCAGTCGTGGACCGTCTGCCCGTCCGGCCCGGCGGTGGTGGTGTGCGGCCCGAACAGGGTGTCGAGCCGGTAGAGCAACTGCTCCTGCTGGTCGACGACGAGGACGCCGTCCTTGTACTTGTTCACCCGGTATTTGCCCAGGTCGAGAAGCGTGATCGCGGCTCCCGACTGCCACATCGAGTCGGACACCGTACGCTGGGCCGGCTTGGCCCGCAGGTCGATGCCGGGAGAGAAGGCGCCGATGACGGAGAAGACGCCGGGGTGCGCGGCGGCGTACCGCAGCGTGCCGTAGCCGCCCATCGACAGGCCCGCCAGCCCGCGGCCCGAGCGGTCGGCGATCGTGGGGAAGTTGGCGTCGATCCACGGGATGAGCTGGGAAATATGGTACGTCTCCCACTTCGGCGCGAAGTTTCCGTCAGTGCGACCGGCCCAGTCCGCGTACCAGCCCGTCATGCCGCCCGTGGGCATCACCAGGATGCCGTCGAACGGGCGGCCGGGCACCGAGGCGATCAGCGACACGAGATCGGCCTTCGTGGTCCACTCGTCGTAGTTGTCGCCGCCGCCGTTGATGAGGTAGAGCGAGCGGTAGCGGGTGCCGCCGGCGGGGTCGTGGTCCGGGGGCAGGTAGATCCGCACGGTGATCTCGCGGGCGAGCGGGGAGATTTCGGGGGTCCCGCCGGCCGCCTGGAAGATCGCCGTCGAGGTCATGGTGACGTCGCGCAGCTCGGAACCGTCGGGCTGCGGGCTCCGCTCCACGCGTACGCAGGTGATGCCATGGCCGTCGGGGTGGGGCAGGCTCGCCGCGCACGCGCCCGCGTGAGCCGGGACCGCCGGCGACGCGAGCGCCGCGACCGTCAGGACCAGCGTGGCCATGGCGCGGGACAACCGCCGCATAGAACACCACCTCCGCACGAAACGGCCGCGGGGGACGGAGCCGCGTGATCAGAAGATCAGGGATCAGCGGCCCCGTCAATGACGGCCCTAGGGCAGGCGGCGGATCTTCAGCACGTTGTCGGTACGGGTGCCCGGCCGGCCTTCGGGGTCGTGCTGGCTGCGCTCGTACTCCTCGCTGCGCAGCACCTCCCACTCCCCCTCCGGCAGGTCGAGCGCGTCGAGCACGTCCTGCGTCGTCGGGAAGTGCACGTCGGGCATCGGGTCGTGCTCCCAGCTCGGCCAGCCGCCGTGCCCGAGGACGAGCAGCACCCCGCCGGGCGCGACGGCCGCCGCCGCGGAGCGCAGGATCTTCTCGCGCGGCAGCTCGCCCTTCGAGTGCAGGAACGAGGCCGAGACCAGGTCGTAGTGCCCGTCGGGGAACGTGCTGCCCAGGTCGTGCCGCTGCCAGTCGATGCGGTCGGCCACCTCCGCGGTCTTGGCGTGCGCGGCGGCCCGGTCGAGCGCGACGCGGGAGATGTCGGTGGCGGTCACCCGCCAGCCCCGCTCCGCGAGCCAGATCGCGTCCGCGCCCTCGCCGCTCCCCAGGTCGAGTGCCCGGCCCGGCTCCAGGTCCGTGGCCTCGCGCACGAGCATGACGTTGGGCTTCCCGCTCCAGATCTGCGGGCGCTCGGTGTAGAAGGCGTCCCAGAACTCCTCCGGGGAGACCTGGCCGCCCGCGTGCGCCCGGAGGACGGCGACGGCCTGGCGGGTCTCCTCGGCGATCAGGTCGGCGTTGATGGCCGCGCCCGCGCGCACGCCCGCCGCCGCCGAGCCGATGACCTGCTCGACCAGGTTGGTCACGTTCCCTGCCACCCACACGCCGGGCACGCTGGTCGCACCCGCCGGGTCGGCGGGGACGTAGGTGCCGATCACGTGCCCGGCCATCTCCTGCTCGGCCGTGTCCAGCCCCAGCCCGGCGAGCAGGCCGGAGCGCGCGGTGAGCCGGGTCGCGACGGCGAGGGCCCGGCGTGGCACGACCGTGCCGTTCACCCGCACGCCGCTGAGCCGGCCGCCGGTCAGCCGCAGCCCGGTGATACGTCCTTCCACCACCGTGATGCCCCTGGCGACGAGCTGCTCGGCCTCCTCCTCGCCGAACTCGGGCGCGGTGTGGCGGAAGAGGGTCACGTCGTCGCTCCACTGCCGCCACAGCAGGGCCTGGTGCACGGCGAGCGGGCTGGTGGCCACGACGCCGATCGCCTGGCCGCGTACCTCCCAGCCGTGGCAGTACGGGCAGTGCAGCACGTCGCGGCCCCACAGCTCGGCCAGCCCCGGCACGTCAGGCAACTCGTCGGCCAGTCCGGTGGTCACCAGCAGCCGGGCGGCCTCGACCTGCGACCCGTCGGCGAGCACGAGCCTGAACCCCTCGCCGGTACGCTCGGCGGTCTCGACGGTGCCCAGGACGATCTCGCCTCCGTACCCGGCGACCTCCTCGCGGCCCGCCGCGAGGAGGTCGTGCGGCGGCACGCCCTCACGCCCCAGGTAGACGTGCACACCGTCGGCGGGCGCGTTGCGCGGCCGCCCCGCGTCGATCACCAGCACCCTGCGCCGCGCCCTGGCCAGCGTGAGCGCGCCGCTCAGCCCGGCGGCGCCGCCTCCGACGACGACCACGTCATATCTCGTGTCCATTGCCGCTCCTCTTGTCCATGTGGTGCGGCCACTGTCCGCGACAGGGCACGGATTTGACAAATATCGTTGCCGAAATGGCAAGGTGGATCCATGGAACTCGACGAAGTGCTCCAGGCGGTGGGGCCGCGGCTGCGGGCGTTGCGGCAGGAGCGCGGCGTGACGCTGGCGCAGCTGTCCACGAGCACGGGCATCTCCGTCAGCACACTGTCGCGCCTGGAGGCCGGGCAGCGCAAGCCGACGCTGGAGCTGCTGCTCCTGCTGGCCACGGCCCACCAGGTGCAGCTCGACGAGCTGATCGACGCGCCCGTCACCGGCGACCCGCGGGTGCACATGCGGCCGGTCAAGCTCAAAGGAGGCAGGACGTACATCCCGCTGACCCGCCGGCCGGGCGGGTTGCAGGCGTTCAAGCAGATCTACCCGCCGCACTGGCCGAACGCCGACCTGGAGCAGCAGGTCCATGAGGGTTATGAGTGGCTGTACGTCCTGTCGGGGCGGCTGCGCCTGCTGCTCGGACGGCACGACGTGATCCTCACCCCGGGCGAGGCGGCCGAGTTCGACACGCGGACGCCGCACGCCTTCGCCAACCCGGACTCCGAGCCCGCCGAGGTGCTGGCTCTGTTCGGCCCGCAGGGCGAGCGCATGCACGTCAGGGCCAAGCCCGCCCCCAAATGAGGCCCCGCATGAGGGCGGGCCGGTTCCGGAGCCGCCGGGAGGCGACGCTCGCGTGCGGTCAGCGAAGGACGCGGATCCTGAAGTGCGCGACGGTGCCGCGCGGGTCGGGGTTGAGGTGGGTGCGCTCGACGGCCGCACGGAACCGGTACCTGCCGGGGGCGACGTCGTCGGCCGCGATCCGCAGGCCGAGCTCCATCGTCTGCCCCGGGTAGATGGTGTCGATCGTGCAGGTCACCTCGCCGCTCGTCCCCTCGCACCCGGTCTCGGTGTCGGGCACCAGGCGGAACCCCCGCGGCAGCCAGAGGCTGACGGGCACGCCCGCCGCGCCGCTCAGCCCGTTCATGGCGACCGTCAGGGTGGCCGTGGTGCTCTCGCCCTGCTCGATCGTCCCGTCCGCCACGTCCGCGCTGATCGACAGCCCGTCGTACACGCCGTCCGGGTCGGCCGCCTTGACGATGGCGCCGTAGGAGTCGATGCCCAGTGCCGTGGCGGTGGTGCTGCCGTTGTCGCCGTGGTGTGACCGGCCCGTGGAGGTCACGCCGACGAGGCCGCTGCCCGGGGCGCGCACCATCCACGGGCCGCCGTTGTCGCCGTCGACCAGCTGGCAGTTGTGGGTGGTCAGCCCGCCGAACCGCACGTCGTGGCGGCGGGGCTCGTAGGGGC
>NZ_SMKP01000162.1:0-25701 GCF_004349015.1 Nonomuraea diastatica | reverse complement strand
GCGTCCGGGGCGGCCGGGAGGGTGAGGCGGTGGGAGGTTTTGGCGCGCGCCCCTCGGCGTGAAATGTAATCCAATGTCCGGAATTCAACGGACATCTCATCGCGGGTCAGCCGCGCCATCACGTACCCGCGCCGCTGGTCGATGTAGGAAATATGTGGATTCTCCTGGATGGCCTCCGCGATCCACGTACGGTCCCGGTACCCGTCCCCGTCGCTCGCGATCGACGACGCCACCAGTTCCCTGGCCACCACCGGCGAGTCCGGGTCGTCGAAGTCCGTCTTGAGGTCGGCCAGGTGGTGCATGTGCGCGTCCCCCGTCAGCACCACCGGGTTGGAGGTGCGGGCCAGCGACTCCAGCAGCCGCGTGCGCTCGGCCGCGTAGCCGTCCCACGAGTCCAGGTTCACCTCACGTCCCGGGCCGACCTTGTGGTCGCGGTGCGCCATCATGATCTGCTGCCCGAGCAGGTTCCACCGGGTGGTGGAGCCGTGCAGCCCGCTCTCCAGCCAGCGCCACTGGCCGGGCCCGAGGAGCGTGCGGCCGTCCGCCAGCCGCTCGTCGCATCCGGCCCGCACCCCGTCCTCGCACGCCTGGTCGTCGCGGAACTGCCGGGTGTCCAGCAGGTGGAAGCGGGCCAGCCTGCCCCACGAGACCCGCCGGTTCACCCGCAGCACCGCTCCCTGGAGGCTGGCGCGGCGCAACGGCATGTTCTCGTAGTACGCCTTGAACGCCTCACGCCGGCGCCTGGCGAAGTCCCGCGCTCCCGAGCTGGAGACCGGGCCGGCCCAGTTGTTCTCCACCTCGTGGTCGTCGAACGCCACCAGCCACGGCGCCGCCGCGTGCGCGGCCTGCAGGTCCCGGTCGCTTTTGTACTGCGCGTGCCGCAGCCGGTAGTCGGCGAGCATGCGGCACTTTCCCGGCGTGTGGGTGCGTACGCGGCCGGCCAGCGCGGTGTAGCCGCTGGGGCCGTACTCGTACATGTAGTCGCCGAGGAAGACGACCAGGTCCGGCTCCTCCTGCGCCAGGCGGCGGTAGGCGGTGTAGTAGCCGTGCTCGTAGTGGGCGCACGCGGCCACCGCGAACGTGAGCGGCGTCTCCCCCTCGGGCGTGGTCCTGGTGCGGCCGGCCGGTGAGAGCCGGCCCTCGCTCTTGAACCGGTAGAAGTAGTCGCGCCCCGGCTCCAGCCCCTTGAGCTCGACGTGGACGCTGTGGGCGTTGCGCGCCCTGGCGGTGGCGGTGCCGGATCTGACGATCGTGGCGAAACGTTCGTCGGCCGACACCTGCCAGGCGACGTCCACGTCGCGAGAGGGCATGCCGCCGCGCCCGTCGCCGTTCAGCGGGGCGACGGCCAGCCTGGTCCACAGGACGAAGCCGTCGGTCGTCGGGTCGCCGGAGGCGACGCCCAGCGTGAACGGATCGGATCTGAGGGTTCTGGCCGGGGAGGCGAGGGCCGGCCGGCTGACGGGCTGCGGGAGGAGGATGCCGGCTGTCGCCGCTGTCAGGAAGGCTCTGCGGTCCACGCTCCAGGTATGTCCGCTCGTGCTGACCCGGCCGTGACCGCCGAGTCAAGGACGGATGAACAGCATCAGTCGTCCTGTCCGCGCAGCGTCGCCCTCAGCGCGGCGGCGTCGGTGAAGTGCACGCCGGTCATGCCGGCCCGCTCGGCGCCCTGGACGTTCTCCAGCCGGTCGTCGATGAAGACGATCTCGGCGGGGTCGGCGTCGAGCTCGCGGGCCACCTCGTCGTAGATCTCCTTGCCGGGTTTGACCAGGCCCATCCTGCCGCTGTAGAAGCGCCGCCCGATCGCGGCGATCCAGGGCAGCTCGTCCAGGCCGTCGCTGACGCAGACGGGCGCGTTGGACAGCAGAGCCACGTCGCGGCCCGCCTCGATCAGATCGCCCAGGACGGCGACCGTGCCCTCGTCGGGATGGGCCCAGCTCGCGATGTCCATGGCGACCAGCCGAGCGGTCTCGGCGTGGGTGACGGGCCTGCCGAGTACCGCCGACCAGTAGGTGAACGGCGTCAGGCTCCCCCGGTCGAACGCGAGGCGATGCTCCCAGTAGCCGCGGCTGAACCTCTCAAGGCCGGCCCCCGCGGCCCGCGCCATGGCGCCCGCGTCGGACTCGGGCTGGGGCAGGGAAAGGACACCGCCATAGTCGAACACGATCCACGTCATGCCAGGAATGGTCGCAGATGCGGGTCGAGCGCCGGGCAGCCGAGGTATTTCTCGGCCGTGTGGAAGTCGATCCAGTCGAGGTTGACCAGTTCCTCGGCGTCGACGCCGGTGAAGCTTTCACGCAGCGCGGGCGGGATGGCGGCGATGTCGTCCTTGTCGGCGATGTTCACCCAGCGCCCGACGTTCTCGGGCCGCTCACCGCGGCCGTTGACGGGGGCGGGCAGGAGGCGTTCGAAGACGACGTGGCGCATGCCGAGCGGGCTGCCGAGGGTGACCAGCAGGTCGATCTCGAGCTCGGGGTGCGCCCAGAGCGTCTCGTACGCGACGACGCTGCCGAGCGAGTGCGCGATCACCACCCTGGGCCGGTTGCGCCGGATGACGTCGGCCACGATCTGCTGGCAGCTCTCTCGCTTCGCCTGGTCGGTGAGGTACGTCGCCACCTCGGGCGCGAACAGCTTCGCGAACGCCGCCGATCTGCCGTCCAGCCTGTCGAGCAGCCAGCCGGTGACCGATTTGAGCGCTCCTGTGATGTGCTCGCCGAGGCCCATGTTCCTAGCCCAGCCGGCGAGGACCTCCTGGGCCCCGGTCTCCATCGCGGCGACGGATTCCGGCGCGTCGTCGTCGCCCCTGTCATCGGGCCCGCCGTCGTGAAGGTGGTGGGAGAAGTACGCGATCTCGGCGAAGTAGGCCGCGGGCTCCGCGCCGAGCGTCGCGTTCAGGTAGCGGTCCCACTTGCGGCGCATGGCCTCCGCCGCCCCGGCCGCGGACCGTCCTGCGTCCACGTAGTAGTTGTACTTGCCGATTCCGTGCACGCCGACGATGGCCGCCACAGCGCCTCCCCACCCGTGATCGTTTGATGCGCGATATTGGCATACGCCGCTTGCATCCCGCCGTCAAACCGGTCTTCCTCGCCGTGCGGGAGGGAAATGCCGTTGCGACCCGCATAGGTCGCCCAGATACGGTGACACTTCACTGAGGACGTCGAACAGGAGTTTCACGCATGCCCGGCCCGCTGGTCGTCAACGACTCGGTCGTCATCCCCGACGCCGAGCTCGTCTGGCGCTTCTCGCGCTCGTCAGGCCCGGGCGGCCAGGGCGTCAACACCACGGACAGCCGCGTGGAGCTGACCTTCGACCTGGCCGCGAGCACCGCGCTGCCGCCAGCGCTCAAAGAGCGGGCCCGCGGCCGGCTGGGCACCGGCACGATCACGATCGCCGCCTCCGAATACCGCTCGCAGCTGCGCAACAGGGAGGCCGCGCGGCACCGCCTGGCCCAGCGCCTGCGCGAGGCCATCGCCCCGCCGCCCAAGCGCCGCCGCCCGACCAAGCCGAGCCGCGGCGCCGTCGAGCGGCGCATCACCGCCAAGAAGCACCGCTCCGACGTCAAACGCCTGCGCCGCGATCCTTAGGGCGACCCCTAGGGCGACAGCGAGAGCACGGGTTCCAGGATCCCGGCGGGGCAGAGCTGCCGGATCACCGCGCGCACCTGGTCCCGCAGGGCTGCCGGTCTGAGGCGGCCGTACTCGTCGAAATGGGGGCAGGCGGGTGAGATCACCAGCTCGGCGCCCATGACGACCGCCCCGGCGCTCTGGAGCCGCTTGTAGAGCTCCGCCTGGGCCCACATGGCGCCGCAGGCGCGGGCGCTCGCGCTCATGACCGCGACGTGCTTGCCGGACAGGCCGTCGCGGGCCGCCATCCAGTCCAGCGCGTACGTCAGCTCGGAGGGCAGCAGGCTGTGCTCGGGCGCGGTCAGCAGCACGGCGTCACCGGAGGCCACCAGGCGGGCCAGCGCGCCGGCCGGCGCGGGAACGGGACCTCGGGTGTACGGCGGGATCTCGCTCAGCCCGCGCCACTCCTCGTAGACGGTGCCGCCGGGCAGCTCGGCGCCCGCGGCTACGAGCAGCCGGTTGATAAAGGACCCCCTGTTGAGGCTGGCCGCAATCCCGATGATTTTCACCCTCTGCTCCCAAGGGGTTCCGGTGTTACCGGGAAACTGCCCGATGCCTTGGATGTCCAAGACCATCCCCCGGTCAAGAGCCCCACAGGCTTTACCGGCGAAGGCTCACAGGCGCTCGTCCGAGGCTCGGGGACGGCGGAAGATCAGCGCGAGCACGCGCAGCACGAGGATGGCCGAGATGACCAGCAGGTTGTAGCCGATGAGCTGGAACAACGACGTCGTGCCCAGCGCGGCGGGTCCGCCGTCGATGCCGAGGAGGATGACCGCCATGATCCCGGCCGTCGCGCCGAGCACCGTGAGCAGCACCTGGTGCAGCAGGCCGGTGAGGTAGGCGCGGTCGCGGTCGTCGGCGAGCAGGCGCACGTTCATGCTGAACCTGCCGTGCTCGGCCGCGCTGGCGATGCGCTCCACACGGCGCGGCAGGCGGCGCAGCATCGGCACCAGCGCGGCCAGCTCCTGGGCGACGGACTCCTTGATCGTCTCGGGGCTCACCTGCTCGGCGAGATAGCGGCCGGCGAACGCGCGGGCCTCGCCGATCAGGTTGAAGCCGGGCGAGAGGCGGATGAGCGTGCCTTCCAGGGTGGCCAGGGCGCGGAAGACGGCGGCCACCTCGGGCGGGATCGACAGCCCGTACGCGGAGACGATCTTGAACAGGTCGGTGAACATCTGGGCGCTGTCCATGCCGCCGGACAGGTGCCTGGCCATGAACTGGCCGAGCGCGCGTTCGAGCGCGGCCTCGTCGATGTCCTCGGGCCTGGGTACGACCTCCAGCAGCGCGTCGGTCACGCCCAGGGGGTCCTGCCGGTTCATGGCCAGCAGGAAACGCTGCAGGGCGGAGCGCACGCCGGCGTCGAGCCGGCCGACCGAGCCGAAGTCGAGCAGGCCCAGCGTGCCGTCGTCGAGCAGCATGAGATTGCCGGGATGCGGGTCGGCGTGGAAGACGCCCTCGACGAGAATCTGCCTGAGCAGGCAGTCGAGCAGGTCGCGGGCCAGCTCGGGGCCCTGCTCGCGGGCGGCCGCGGTGACCGGCCTGCCCGACAGCCGCTGCATGACAAGCACCCGTTCGGTGCACAGAGCGCCGATCGGGGCCGGGTAGGTGACGCTGCCGCCCTCAGAGGCGGTGACGGCGGCCATGTTGGCGGCCTCGACCCGGAAGTCCAGCTCCTCGCGGATGGCGGTGGCGAACCCCTCGCCCAGATCGCGCAGGCCGAGCGAGCGGCCCCATCGGGTCCTGGACTCCAGCGTGACGGCCAGCCGCCGGACGATGTCGAGGTCCTTGGCGACGACCGCGCCGATGCCCGGCCGCTGCACCTTGACCACCACGCTCTGACCGTCGTGCAGCCGGGCGACGTGGACCTGCCCGATGGAGGCGGCGGCCAGCGGCGTCCGGTCGAACTCGGCGAACACCTCGTCGACCGGCCCGCCCAGCTCCGCGGCGAGCACCGGCTCGATCCGCTCCCGCGGCGCGGGCGCCACCTGGTCCTGCAGCCGCCCCAGCTCCTCGACGAACTCCGCGGGCAGCAGGTCGCGACGGGTCGACAGGACCTGGCCGAGCTTGACGAACGTGACCCCGCCGTCCTCGAGCGCCTCGCGCAGCGACCTGGCCAGCCGCAGCTTGCCCGAGTGGTCCTCCAGGCGCTCACCCCGGCCCCGCAGGTAGGGGCCGAGGCCGTGCCTGATGGCGATCCTGGTGATCTGCGAGTAGCGCCTGGCCCGGGAGATCCGGCCGCGCACGGAGCGGAACAACTCCAGCGGGCCCGGCACCGAGCCGGGTGGCACCAGCGCCTCGGCCAGCACCAGGATCACCATGGGGATGAGCACCACGCACATGATGACGAGCAGCAGCAGCCCCAGCGCACCCGGGCCGGGCGCGGTCTCCCGGTCGGCCGGGCCGATGAGCCCGAGGATCGGCTCCAGCACCGGCTGCGCCAGCCCGAAGGCGACCAGGGCCGCCAGGAACGTCCGGACCATGCCGAACCTGACGTTCAGCAGCCGTTGCGCCGCCACGGCCAGCGCGATGACCGTCAGGAACGTGAAGAGCCAGATGAGCAGCTGAGCGGGGAGATCCATGAGGCGTCATCATGCCACCGCCGGGCGGCGCCCTGCGCCGGGGTCATGTGCAGGCGATCATTGACGGGGCGGTCACGTGCGGGCGGCGGCGCGGGCGCGGCGCTCCTCCCGGCGCTCGACGAACCTGGCGGCTGTCGCGTCGGTCCTGGCCAGGAACGCCGACAGCTCCTCGCGGGCCTGCTCACCCTCGGCGTCCAGCCCGGTCTTGTCGAACACGGCCCACTGCTTCAGCACCGGCATGAGCACGTCGTCGAGGTGGAGGCGCAGGTCGTAGATGCCCTCGTGGGCGATGATCATGGCCTTGCGGGCGAAGCCGTCCATCCCGGTGCCCGGCATCTGGAACGTCGTGACGACGTCGGTGACCGAACGCATGGTCTGGTTGGGGTCGAGCTCGAAGGCGGCCTTGAGCAGGTTGCGGTAGAAGAGCATGTGCAGGTTCTCGTCGGCGGCGATCCTGGCGAGCAGCCGCTCGCAGCCCTCGTCGCCGGAGGCCTTGCCGGTGTTGCGGTGCGAGATGCGGGTGGCCAGCTCCTGGAAGGAGACGTACGCGAGCTGCTGGAGCATGGTGCCGTACTCGGTGGCGAAGCCGTGCTCCATGTGGCGCATGCGGGCCCGTTCGAGGGCGACGGGGTCGACGGCGCGGGTCACGGTGAGATAGTCGCGCAGCGCGGTGCCGTGGCGGTCCTCCTCGGCGGTCCACCGGTGCACCCAGGTGCCCCAGGCGCCGTCGCGGCCGAACGTGGTGGCGATCTCGTGGTGGTAGCTCGGCAGGTTGTCCTCGGTGAGGAGGTTGACGATGAGGGAGACGCGGGCCGCCTCGGGGATCTTGGAGTCGCCTTCCTGCCACCCCTCGCCCCCGTAGATGCCGTCGAAGTCGCGGCCTTCGCTCCACGGGATGTACTCGTGCGGGAACCACTCTTTGGCCATTTTCTCGTGGCGGTCGAGCTCCTCCACCACCACGGGCTCGAGCTCGTGCAGCAGCTCCGTCTGAGTCATCGCCATAAAGATCTTCTCCTTCAGGTTACGGTACCGTAGGTTAGGCTACCCGAAGGACATACCGGTCAAATAGGGTGGCCGTATGCGACCGAGTGTCCGGGGTGTCCTTCTCGACGACGACGAGCGGCTGGTGCTCTTCCGGCGCACGGTGCCGGGCCGCGACGTCTACTGGTCGGTGCCGGGCGGCCACGTCGAGCCGGAGGACGGCTCCCTGGTCGACACGTTGCGCCGCGAACTGCTCGAGGAGCTCGGCGCCACGGTCTTCGGCGTGACGCCGCTGATCACCGTGTCCTACGCGTGGAAGGGCGCGGTCAAGACGCAGCACGTCTTCGGCTGCCGGCTGGCGTCGATGGACCCCGGGCTGCGACACGGGCCGGAGCTGGAGGATGCGTCGCGCGGAGTGTACGAGGTGGTGCGGGTGCCGCTGGACCGTGCGGAGATCACCACGCGCCACCTGGTGCCCGAGGCGGTGGCGGACTACCTGTCGTCCGCCATCACCCAGCTCCCCCTGCTCATCGGCCAGGACGCGTGACCCGCGGCGGGCACCGGACGCCTTCAGTCGTTCTCCCGCCGCTTCAGCAGGCGGTCGAGCTTGATGCCGAGATCGGTCATCTCGGACCGCAGGGAGTTGAACTCGTGCTCCAGCCCTGACCGGACGGCCGCGAACTCGTCGGCGACCATGCCCTCACCCGCTCCGGGGCCGGGCGGACAGGCGCTCACCTCCCGCCGGATGGCCGCGATCTCGGTCTCGACGGCCGCGAACTGCTCGGCCATCTCGACCCTGCCGTCCGCGAGCGCGGACTTCACCGCCGCGACGTCCGCCCGCAGGCTCCTGGTCCGGTCGCCGATCTCGCGCAGGAACTCCGCCTGGCGGTCGAGCTCGCCGCGGCGATCGATCGCCACGACCCCGTGCCGGACGCCCGTCTCAAGCTCTTCGACACGGAGTTTCAGGTCGAGAATCTCCGCCCGCATGTCCACGCACGCCTACCTCTGCCATGACCGGATGGGAACGCAGCCGCCGGCACCGGCGGCCAGCCTCTGTCATCATATGGTCGCAGGGAGTAGCCGTGGCCGGTGTTCGCCGTAACGGCCGGGTGTGATTTCTTCCCCCGTCACGCGGGCCACCGCAGCGGGCCGTCACCCCTCGCCACCTGGCAAGCCCGGCAATCGGGGCCAGGCCGGTCGCTCTCCCGACCGGGCGCGGGAGAAAAGTCCGGGGGAAACTTCTCCGCCGGACTTCAGCGCCGGTCCTCGATCTCCCAGAGGTGGTCGATGACATGCCAGGCGATGCGGCGCAGCGCGTAGCGGGGCGGCCAGCCCGTCGTCTGGGGCGGCTCCCACGGGCGCGGCAGGACCTCCGCCAGTTCCTCGCGCATCGCGTCGCGGTCACCGCGGGGATCGGTAGGGCCGGTGCCGCACGCCCACCTTCCTGGCGAAGGCCCGCTCGGCGTTCTCCACGTGATCGACGATCTTCGTGAGGTCGCGTCCCCCGCCCCGCGGGCCCCTGCGCAGCTCTTCCGGCGAGGCGGCGGCGGTCTCGTCGAACAGGCCCCAGGCCGCCCGCAGCAGGGCGACGCCGCGCCCCGCCTCAGGGCCGGGCAGCGGTTCGAGGTCGAGATCGGGCACCGCGTACGGCGCCCCGAAGTCGGTCATGTCGCTGCCCGGCACGCGCCCCGCCACCACCAGGTCGCCCGGCGCGAACTCCAGCCCGGCCCGCGCGGCCACCCCGCGGTAGCGGGGCGCGTATTCCCCGAGCCGGTCGAGCGCCGCCTCCTCGCCCCTGGCGATCCGGCACCAGCCGGGCCAGTCGAGCGAGCAGGCGAAACCTACTTCGGACCGGTCTCCAGATAAACACGGGTCATGACATGAGAGCCTGCCAGGCGTACCTGTCAGGGAACGTCAGGTTCAGATGAGATCGATGAGGTCGGCCACCGAGTCGACCACCAGGGACGGGCGGTAGGGGAACCGCTCGACCTCGTCGCGCGCGGTGACGCCGGTGAGGACCAGGATCGTGTAGAGCCCCGCCTCCATGCCGCACACGATGTCGGTGTCCATGCGGTCGCCGATCATCGCGGTGGTCTCGCTGTGGCCGCCGATGGCGTTGAGCGCGCTGCGCATCATGCGGGGATTGGGCTTGCCGACGAAGTAGGGGGCGACGCCCGTGGCCTTGGTGATCATGGCCGCCACGGCGCCGCAGGCCGGCAGGGAACCCTCGGTGGAGGGGCCGATCGCGTCGGGGTTGGTGGCGATGAAGCGCGCGCCGCCCTCGATGAGCCGGATGGCGCGGGTGATCTGGGTGAAGCTGTAGGTGCGGGTCTCACCCAGCACGACGTAGTCGGGATCGAGGTCGGTGAGCACATAGCCCACCTCGTGCAGCGCCGTCGTCAGGCCTGCCTCGCCGATCACGTACGCCGAGCCGCCCGCCCGCTGGTCGTCGAGGAACTCCGCGGTGGCCACGGCGGAGGTCCAGATGGACGCGGGGGGCACATCGAGGCCCGCGGCGCTCAGCCGCACGGAAAGGTCGCGCGCCGTGTAGATCGAGTTGTTGGTCAGCACCCGGAAGGGTGTGCCGGATTCGCTGAGTCGTTTGATGAATTCGTCCGCACCGGGGATCGGCCTCCCCTCGTGGACGAGCACGCCGTCCATGTCGGACAACCAGAAGTCGATCCGCTTACGCTCGGTCACGGCCCTATCGTACCGAGCCGCGCCGCACCGGCCCCCACCCTCCGGGCACCGCCACGTAGGCACGCACATCGCCGCCAGCGTGGCATGGCTGGACGCGGCTGGCCGGACATGAACAATGGCCTCATGTCGTTCACTGAATCCGCGCAGGACATGCGGGACGAAATCGTTCAGCTCAGGCACTCGTTGCACACCACTCCGGAGATCGGTCTTCAGCTGCCCCGCACCCAGGAGAAGGTGCTGGCCGCCCTGGACGGGCTGCCGTTGGAGATCAAGACGGGCACGGCGCTGAGCTCCGTGACCGCGGTCCTGAGGGGCGGGCGGCCTGGCCCCGCCGTGCTGCTGCGCGGCGACATGGACGCGCTGCCCGTGACGGAGAAGAACGACCTGCCGTACGTCTCCCGGCTGGCGGGGCAGATGCACGCGTGCGGGCACGATCTGCACACCGCGATGCTGGTGGGAGCGGCGCGGCTGCTGAGCGCGCGGCGCGACGAGCTGGCCGGGGACGTCGTCTTCATGTTCCAGCCGGGAGAGGAGGGCCACGACGGCGCCAAACACATGATCGACGAGGGCGTGCTCGACGCGGCCGGCTCTCGCCCTGTGGCGGCCTACGGCATGCACGTGGTCTCCTCGATGTTGCCGCTGGCACTGTTCGCCTCGCGGCCGGGGCCGATCATGGCGGCGGCGGACACGTTCTCCGTGACGGTCAGGGGGCGGGGCGGCCACGGCTCGAGCCCGCACCGGTCCCTTGACCCGATCCAGGCGGGCTGCGAGATGGTCGCGGCGCTGCAGTCGATGGTGACCAGGACGTTCGACGTGTTCGACCCCGTGGTCGTGACGGTGGGCAGCTTCCACGGCGGGTCGGCGGACAACATCATCCCCGACGACGCCCGGTTCGACGCGACGGTGCGCACCTTCAGCAAGGAGAACAGGACGCTGGTCAAGCGGCGGCTGGTGGAGGTCGTGGAGGGCATCGCGGCGGCACACGGGCTGCGGGCCGAGGCGTCGTTCGGGATGGGCTACCCGGTGACGGTGAACGACGAGAGCGAGGCGGACTTCCTGGGCAGGACGGCCGGCGAGCTGTTCGGGCCCGGTCGCTACTTCGTCTCGCCGCAGCCGGTGATGGGCTCGGAGGACTTCTCGTACGTGCTGGACTCCGTGCCTGGGGCGTTCGTCTTCCTGGGGGCGTGCCCGCCCGGCCGCGACCCGGCCACGGCCCCCTACAACCACTCGCCCGAGGCGGTCTTCGACGACTCGGTCCTGCCGGACGGGGCCGCGCTCTACGCCACCCTCGCCCACGAGCGGCTCGCCGGGGTGGGCTGACGTGCGCGCCTGGGTGGTGAACCAGCCTGGGCCGATGGCGTCGGGACCGCTGGAGCTCGTCGAGCGGGAGGTGCCCGAGCCGGGGCCCGGCGAGGTGCTGGTGCGGGTGGAGGCGTGCGGCGTGTGCCGTACGGACCTGCATCTGGCGGAGGGCGACCTGGCACCGCGGCGGCCCCGCACCACGCCGGGCCACCAGGCGGTCGGCCGGGTCGTCGGCACGGGCCGGCGGGTCGGCGTGGCCTGGCTCCGCTCCACCTGCGGCAGGTGCCGTTACTGCGTCCGGGGGATGGAGAACCTCTGCCCGCACTCCACCTACACCGGGTGGGACGCCGACGGCGGGTTCGCCGACTATCTCGTCGCGCCGTCCGCCTACGTCTATCCCCTGCCCGGCGAACCTCCCGCCGAGTGGCTGGCGCCGCTGCTGTGCGCGGGGATCATCGGCTACCGCGCGCTGGCCCGCGCCGACCTGCCGCAGGGCGGGCGGCTGGGCATCTACGGGTTCGGGGCCTCGGCCCACCTGACCGCGCAGGCCGCCATCGCGCAGGGGGCCACGGTGCACGCCGTCAGCAGGTCTCCCGCCTCCCGCGAGCTGGCGCTGGAGCTGGGAGCGGCCACGGCGACGGGTGACCCGCCGCCGGAGCCGCTGGACTCGGCCATCCTGTTCGCGCCGGTGGGCACGCTGGTGCCGCCGGCGCTGGAGGCGCTCGACCGGGGCGGGACGCTGGCCATCGCCGGGATCCACCTGACCGACGTGCCGCCGCTGAACTACGAGCGGCACCTTTTCCAGGAGCGGACCGTGCGCAGCGTGACGGCCAACACCAGGGCCGACGGGCGGGCCTATCTGGAGCTCGCGCTGGCCCACCGGCCGCGCGTGACGACGACTCCCTATCCCTTGGAGGAAGCCGCCCAGGCGCTGGCCGATCTGGCGAACGACCAGGTCAACGGGGCTGCCGTCTTGGTAATGAACTGACGTTTTACTTGACGGCGCTTAGCTCCACTTCGCACACTGATGAAGGAAAGTTACATTAGCCTCACAACACCTGGAGATTATTGACGCCGGTCTGACGCGATCGTAGTGTCCGGTCAACTCCTGCAGATCCTCAACAGGCTCGATATCCCCCGGAGCGGCAAATGAAGCGACTGGCAGCGGTAGTGGCGTTGCTGGGCCTTGCCACCGCGACTGCGGCGTGCAGTGGTGGCACCACCAACAATTCAGGCGGCTCGGGCGGTGGTGGCGGCCTTTTCACCACGATCGACGTCAACAGGCCGGGCCTCGACGCGAGCGCGCCCGCCAACCCGTGGCACCCGAAGGGTAACTCCTTCCTGGGCTACAACGCGATGAAGCTGGGCTGGGTCAAGAACCACGTGACCGACCCCAACCAGTTCTACCCCGGCATCGCGGCGAAATGGGAGATCGCTGAAGACAACTCCTCGGTCACCCTGCACCTGCAGCCGAACGCCAAGTGGTCCGACGGCAAGCCGGTCACGGCCGAGGACGTCAAGCTTTCCATCGGCATCGCCTACACGCAGGGCAGCACCGCGTTCGCGATCACGCCCGGCGCGGCCGGAGCGGCGGCCGAGGTGGAGGTCGTCGACGACAAGACGATCAAGGTCACCCAGGACATGTCCAACCCGAGCTCGAAGTTCGCCCGCGGTGTCCTCGACAGCCTGGTCGTGCCCGCCCACGTGTGGAACAGCGTGCTGCCCGCCGACTTCTGGGAGAAGCTGAAGACCTCCAGGGGCACCGGCGACGCAGCCGAGAAGGCGCGCGAGGAGATCCTCGCCGTCGGCCAGAAGGTGCTCGCCTTCAAGCCGCCGGAGGACGTCTCCGCCGGCCCGTTCACGCTGGAGCGGGTCAACCCCGGCGAGGCGCTGCTGCTGAAGAACAAGAGCTTCTTCAACGCCGCCAACGTCGCTCCCGACCAGGTCAAGTTCCTCAACTACAGCGGCAACGAGCAGATCTGGAACTACCTGACCGCCGGCAAGCTCGACCAGTCCGGCTTCGTCGCCGCCCCCACCGACGTGATGAACCGCATCAAGCAGGCCCCCGGCTCCCACCTGATCAAGGGCTTCTCGCCGGTGGCCGTCGGCATGGCGTTCAACCAGTCGAAGAAGCCGTACGACAACGTGCACGTGCGGCGCGGCCTGGCCTACCTGATCGACCGCCAGCAGGTCACCAAGGTGGCCTCCCCCGAGGGCGGCACGGCGGCCGTGACGACGACCGGCATCCACCAGAAGCCCGCCCAGGAGTGGATCGGCGACGAACTGTCGAGCCTGGAGCCGTACGCGCACGACGTGGCCAAGGCGGAGACGGAGTTCAAGGAAGCCGGCCTGCAGAAGAAGAACGGCAAGTGGACGCTGGCCGACGGGTCGCCGTGGAAGGTGACCATGCACGCGCCCTCCGGCTTCTCCGACTGGATTTCCGCGCAGGAGAACATCAAGAGCCAGCTCATCGAGAACGGCGTGGACGCCGAGGTCGTCACCGTCGCCGACTACCCGATCTACCTTGAGGAGATCGCGGCCGGCAAGTACGACGTCGGCTTCTGGCTGATGGCCCTCGGCCCCGCGCCGTACGACATCTACCAGCGCCTCTACGGCGCCTCCAACGGCTGGACCAATGTCGCGGGCAAGGTCAAGCACAGTGCTCCCGGCAAGGGCGGCAACTGGATGGGCAGCGCCGAGGAGATCGACGTCGAAGGCGTCGGTAAGATCAACCCGGGTGAGCTGACCGGCGAGCTCAACGCGGCCTCCGCGGAAGAGGCCAAGCCGATCATGACGCAGCTCGCCAAGGCCGCCAACCAGGACCTTCCCGCCATCCAGCTGTGGGACTACGTGAACACGCAGTTCACCAACACCAGCCGCTTCACCGGCTGGCCCGAGCAGGACAGCGACCTGCTGCGCCTGCCGGCCGGGGTCTGGATCCAGCTCGGCCTGGTCAAGAAGAAGCAGTAGAGAAAGAGCCTATGACGGTCATCGCACGCCGACTCGCGGGCCATCTGGCCCGCGGGATCGTCATGATCCTGGTCGTCGCCACGATCAGTTTCTTCATCGTCAGGAGCATTCCCGGTGACCCGGTCGCCGCGAACGTGCAGAAGCTGATCGAGCAGGGCATGGCGCCCGAGGCGGCCGAGCAGGCGACCCGCGTGCTGTACGGATTCCAGCCCACGGGCTCGCTCTGGCAGCAGTACACCGACTACATGGCGGGCCTGCTCACCTTCGACCTGGGCCAGTCCGTGACCCACGCCGGCGCCCCGGTCACCCAGGTGCTCGGCGACGCGGCCAAGTGGACCGTGCTCCCGGTGCTGGCCGGCACGTTGCTGAGCTTCCTCGTCGGCATCATCCTGGGCGTCTACGCGGCCATCAAGCGCACGGGCAAGCTCGGCGACATCCTGGCCATCTCGGGGTCGCTGCTGCACGGCGTGCCGCAGTACGTGCTGGGCCTGCTGCTCAGCGCGATCTTCGCGACGCTCATCCCGATCCTGCCCGCCGACGGCCCGGTGGACATCCTCTTCGAGCCCGGGTTCAACGCCGGCTACATCGGCTCGCTGATCGAGCACGCGGTGCTGCCGGTGGTGACGTACGCGCTGGCCGCGTACGGCGGGTGGATCCTGGCGATGAAGTCGAGCGTGGTGACCGTGCTGGGCGACGACTTCATCCTGGCCGCCGAGCTGCGCGGGATGAAGCGCTCGATCGTCTTCAGGTACATCGCGCGCAACGCGATCCTGCCGCTGTTCACGATCCTCGCGCTGTCGCTGGGGCTGCTGCTCGGCGGCGCGGTGTTCATCGAGCGGATCTTCAACTATCCGGGGCTCGGGCTGCTGCTCCTCGACAGCATCACCATGCGCGACTACGCGCTGATGGGCGGGGCGTTCCTGCTGATCACGGCGGCCATCATCGTGGCCAACATCATCGCGGACCTGTTCTACAGCGTGATCGACCCGCGGGTCCGCGGCGGGGAGGAGGTCGGCGCATGAGTGTGCTGCTGGAGAGCACGTCGACGAGCGCCGCCATGCGGCGCAACTTCTGGTCGGGCGTGTGGCGCGTGATGAAGCGCAAGCCCAGCCGCCTGGTGGGCGTCGTGCTGATGGCCGGGTTCGTGTTCATGGGCCTGTTCGGGCCGCTGTTCTACGCGGACCCGCTGCCCCGCGACCCCAGCATGCTCACCAGGCCGCCGAGCTGGGAGCACTGGCTCGGCACCGACGACCAGGGCAGGGACGTGATCGCCCTGGTGGTCACCGGCTCCCGCTACGTCCTGCTTGCCGCCCTCGTCACCGCCGTCATCACGGTCGTGCTGGGCACCGCCATCGGGCTGTTCTCCGGCTTCAAACGGGGCCGCTGGGACACCGTGCTCATGCGGCTCACCGACATGAAGCTGACCATCCCCGGCCTGCCGCTGCTGCTGGTGTTGTCGACGGTGTGGAAGTTCAACAGCGCCGTGCAGATGGGCCTGGTGCTGGGGTTGCTCAGCTGGGGCGGCGTGGCGCGGGCCGTGCGGGCGCAGACCCTGTCGCTGCGCGAGCGCGGCTTCATCGAGGCGGCGCGCGGGCTCGGGCTGTCCACCACGCACATCGTGGGCAAGGAACTGCTGCCGAGCATGGCCCCGTACATCGCGATGAACATGCTCATCGCGATCACCGGCGGCGTCTACTCGCAGGTCGGGCTCTTCTTCCTGGGCGTGCTGCCGTACGAGTCGAACAACTGGGGCCAGATGCTCAACACGGCCGTGTTCCGCTCGGGCGCGCTGACCGTGCCGAGCGCGCTCGGCTTCCTGCTGGGGCCGCTGCTGGCGATCCTGCTGCTGACGCTGGCCATCGTGCTCGTGGTCGACGCCATGGACGAGATCTTCAACCCCCGGCTGCGCGAGGAGTGACCGTGACGAAGAGTGCGCCGGGAGTGCGCATCGACGGCCTCACGGTCGTCTACAAGACGCCCGCGGGCGAGTTGCCCGCGGTCAGGGACGTGGACCTGACGCTGGAGCCCGGCACGATCACCGGCATCGTCGGCGAGTCCGGCTCGGGCAAGTCCACGCTCGCGCTGTCGCTGCTGAACGCGGTGCAGCCGCCGGGACGGATTTCGGCGGGCAGCGTCGAGATCGACGGGCTCGGCGACGTGGTGGGCCTGAAGAACGAGCAGCTGCGCAAGGCGCGCGGCAAGCACATCGGCTACGTCTTCCAGGCCGCCCAGAACTCCCTCAACCCGCTCAAGACCGTCGGCAAGCAGCTGCTCGACCTGGGCCGCTCGCACGGCGTGGACGACCTGCGCGGTCTCGTGCGCGAGGCCAAGGAGCTGCTCGGCCGGATGGGCCTGGACGGCGCCAGGGTGCTCGACTCGCACCAGCACGAGCTGTCCGGCGGCATGCGCCAGCGGGTCGGCATCATGCTCGCGCTGGTGCTCAACGCGCACCTGGTCGTGCTGGACGAGCCGACGACCGCGCTCGACATGATCACCCAGGCGAACATCCTGAAGATCGTCCGTGAGGTGCACGCGGAGCGCGGCCTGACGACGCTCGTCATCACGCACGACATCGGCGTGGTGGCCGAGGTCGCCGACCGGCTGGCCGTCATGTACGGCGGGCGGCTCGTCGAGCAGGGCCCGACCAGAGAGGTGCTGGGCGCGCCGCGGCACCCTTACACCAAGGGCCTGATCAGGGCCATCCCCCGGCTCGTCGGCGACATCGACGAGGCACAGGCGCTGCCGGGACGGCCGCCGACGCTGGCCACGGTGCCGGCCGAGGGCTGCGTGTTCAGGGAGCGCTGCCCGCTGCGCATGGACGTGTGCGACACCGTGGACCCCGACGCCCGCGTCGACGCCGGCGCCGGCGGGCCCAGGGCCGTGGCCTGCCACGCCGTGACCGTGAAGGAGCACGCATGATCACCGGGACCGGGATCGTCAAGACGTTCAAGCAGCGGGGCAAGGTGCTCGGCGCCCGCGAGGTGCAGGCGCTGCGCGGCGTCGACTTCGCGATCCCGAAGGGCGGCGCGGCCTCGTTCATCGGCGAGTCCGGATGCGGCAAGACCACGCTGGGGCGCATCATCGCGGGGCTGGAGACGTACGACGCGGGCGACGTCGTGATCGGCGACGTGCCGATGTCGCCGCTCAAGCCCAAGCAGCGCCAGCCGCACTTCCGCAAGATCCAGATGATTCACCAGGACCCCTACTCCGCGCTCAACCCGACCAGGACGGTCCACCAGACGCTGCACGCGCCGCTCAGCCTGCGGGCCAAGCAGACCGGGCGGTCCAGGTCGTGGATGGAGGAGCGGGCGGCCGAGGTGTTGTCGCTGGTGGGGCTCGATCCGGGCTCGGTGTTGTCGCGCTACCCGCACCAGTTGTCCGGCGGCATGCGGCAGCGGGTCGTCATCGCGCGGGCGCTGACCGTCGATCCCGAGATGCTCGTCGCGGACGAGGCCGTCTCGATGATCGACGTGTCGCTGCGGCTGGGCATCCTGGCGCTGCTGAAGGACCTGCGCGAGCGGCTGGGCGTGAGCGTGTTGTTCATCACGCACGACGTGGCCACCGCCCGCTACATCGGCGACGACGGTGAGCTGTACGTCATCTACCGCGGCCAGGTCGTCGAGCGCGGCCCGGTGGACACGATCATCGCCGACCCGGTGCACCCGTACACGCAGTCGCTGCTGTCGGCCATCCCGGTGCTGCACGGCCTGGAACGGCCGGGCGAGCAGCCGGTGGAGCCGCTGGAGTCGCTGGACGAGAGCCAGGCCGACGAGGGGTGCCTGTTCGCCCGCCGCTGCCCGTTCCGCGGCGAGCGGTGCGAGGACGAGCGGCCGCTGCTGCACCTGGCCCAGGGTGTCCCGCAGGAGCACGCGTGCTTCTTCCCCGAGCGCCGCAGCGTGATCGCCCGCCCGATGAGCGAGGTCTGATGGCCCACACCGTGCGGGCCGTCCCATGGTCTGCGGGATCGACCGCCGGGCTCGCCGAGGCGTCCGAGGTCGCCACCGCGGCGCTGACGCTGGACACCGCGGAGGCCGCGGCCCTGATCGGCCATCTGTCGCGGCCCCCTGCCGGGCGGAAGTGGACGGCGCTGACCACGGACGGCGGGGTCGTGATGGCGTCGATGTCCGCCAAGGACGGCAACGACGCCGGGCTCCCGGCCGGGCACATCGACCTGCTGGCCGTGCATCCGTCGGCGCGGGGCCGGGGGCGCGGGCGGGCGCTGGTGCGGGCGGCCGAGGAGTGGCTGGCCGGGCAGGGCGCCCGGCAGGTGCGCTTCGCCGGCAACACGCCGTGCTACGCCTGGCCGGGCATCGACGTGCGCTACACCGCCGCGGCCTGCCTCGCCGAGCGTCTCGGGTACGAGAACTACTCCCTCGCCTGGAACATGACGGCCGACCTGGGCGTGGACCTGTCCGTGGAGGACGACCTCGAACGGCTGGCACGGCGCGGCGTGACCGTGCGCGCGGCCGGCGACGACCGCGAGCGGGTCACGGCGTTCGTCCGCGAGCACTTCAACGCGTCCTGGGCCTGGGAGGCGGCGCACGCGGCCGGGGTGCACTACGGCGAGCGCGACGGCCGTGTCCTGGGGTTCGCCGCCTGGGGGGCGCGGCCCGCGTGGTTCGGGCCCACGGGCACCGCGCCGGACGCGCGCGGCCTGGGCCTCGGCCGGGTGCTGCTGCGCAGGTGCCTGGCCGACCAGCGTGCCGCCGGGCAGGCCGAATCCCAGATCGGGTGGGTCGGGCCGTTGCGCTTCTACTCGCGTGCCGTCGGCGCGCGGGCGGAACGCGTCTTCTGGCTCTACCGGCGCGATCTGGCGTGATGGCCCGCGTCCTTGCACAACCTGACACCCGCCGGGGGCCGTTGGACGCGGCCCCCGCAGGCGCGCGTTCAGCCCTCCGCGCCGCCGCCGTACAGCAGCCGGCCCTCGGGATGGGCCGGAGGCGGGCACAGGCCGCGGGGGTCCTCGCCGGCCTCCAGGGTGCGGGTCAGCGCGTCGGAGCCCCACAGGTGGTCCATGAACAGCTCGGGGCCCCACCAGCGCAGGTCGCCGGGGTAGAGCGTGCGGGCCACGTGCACCATCGACAGGCCCGTCAGCACTGGCCGGAAGGCGTTGCGATCGTGCACGTGGAGCTGGACTCCGCGTACGGGCGTGCCGGCGTGCTTGTGGAAGGTCGGCGTGAACCACGTCTCGCGGAAGCGCACGCCCGGCAGGCCGAGCCCGGCCAGCGCGGGGGCGAACCGCCCGTCGACGTACGGCGCCCCGACCAGCTCGAACGGCCTGGTGGTGCCGCGCCCCTCGGAGAAGTCGGTGCCCTCGAACAGGCCGGTGCCCGGGTAGACGAGCGCGGTGTCCACGGTCGGCATGTTGACCGACGGCATCACCCAGGGCAGCCCGGTCTCGGCGTACGTCATGTCGCGCCGCCAGCCCTCCATCTCGATCACGTGCAGGTCCAGGTCGAACCCGAACAGCACGGCCAGCTCCCCCACGGTCCTGCCGTGCCGCACGGGCAGCGGGAACCGCCCCACGAAGCTGGCGAACGCCGGGTCGAGCAGCGGGCCCTCCTCCACGGTGCCGCCGAGCGGGTTGGGCCGGTCCAGCACCACGAACCTCAGCCCCAGCCGGGCGGCGGACTCCATGAGGTCGTACATGGTCCAGACGTAGGTGTAGAAGCGGGCGCCGACGTCGGCGATGTCGAAGACCAGGGTGTCCACCCCGGAGGAGGCGACGACGCGGTCCAGGGCCTCGCCCGAGAGCTTGTGGGTGTCGTACACCGGCAGCCCGGTCCTCTCGTCCACCGTGTCGCCCTCGCTGCCGGCCGCCTGCGCGGTGCCGCGCATGCCGTGCTCGGGTCCGAACATGGCGGTGAGGCCGGCGCCCGCGGCCATGAGCGCGTCGGGGGTGGGGGTCAGGTCGGGAAGGATTCCGGTGGGATTCGTGATCAGGCCGAGGCGGGATCCCCCTGCGAGCGAGGGGGTCGTGGCCAGCCGTTCTGCTCCGGTGCGTACGTGCGTCATGAACCCATTGTCTGAAAGATATTTACAAGAGAGAAGTAAAGGGTGGAAATTAGCGTCATGATTGATCCGCTACCCGAGCTGTCCACCGAGCAGAGCGACCCCCGCTACAGCCAGATCGACCGGCTGCCCACCGAGGAGATCGCTCGACTGATGAACCAGGCCGACACGGCCGTGCCCGCCGCCGTGGCGGCGGCCATCCCCGCCATCTCGGCCGCCATCGACGCCATCGCGGCGCGGATGGCCGAGGGCGGCCGGCTGTTGTACGTCGGCGCGGGAACGTCGGGGCGGCTGGCGGTGCTCGACGCCAGCGAGTGCCCGCCCACGTTCGGCACCGATCCTTCGCTGGTGCAGGGCATCATCGCCGGCGGGCCCGAGGCGCTGACCCGGTCCGTCGAGGGTGCGGAGGACGACGCGGTGGCCGGGGCCGCCGCCATCAAGACCCTGGAGGCGGGGCCGCTGGACTCGGTGCTGGGCGTCTCCGCCAGCGGCCGGGCCCCTTTCGTGCTGGGCGCGCTGGCGGAGGCGGCCGGCCGCGGCGCGCTCACCGCCGCCCTGTCGTGCAACGCGGACGCGCCGCTGTCGGCCGCCGCCGAGCACGCGATCGAGGTGGTCGTGGGTCCCGAGGTGGTGACCGGCTCGACCCGCCTCAAGGCCGGGACGGCGCAGAAGCTCGTGCTGAACATGATCTCCACGATCTCCATGGTCCGGCTCGGCCGCACGTACGGCAACGAGATGATCGAGATGTCGGCGATGAACAGCAAGCTCGCCGGGCGGGCGTTGCGCATGGTCAGGGACATCACCGGAGCCGACCAGGAGACGGCCGTGGCGGCGCTGGACGCGGCCGGAGGCCAGGCGAAGATCGCGGTGCTGATGATCCAGCACGGGCTCGACGCCGAGGCGGCCCGCGCGCTGCTGGAGTCGCACGGCGAGCGCCTCAGCGACGCGCTGAGCGGCTGACGCCGCCACGCCACGACGGGGCCGCGACGGGGATGAGGGGACGGGGATGAACGATCGGCTGGACACGATCCTGGCGGACGGGGTGCCGCGCGTGTGCTCGGCGGCGGTCGCGCTGATCGCCGTCAACGGCTCCGTGGCCGCCGCCTCGGCGGCCGGCGAGCTCGTACGGTACGCGGACGCGGACGGGACGCCGGCCGGGGAGCGCCCGCCGGCACGCCGCGACTCGATCTTCGACCTGGCCTCGATCAGCAAGCTGTTCACCACGGTCGTCCTGCTCTCGCTGGCCGAGGAGGGCCGGCTGGACCTGGACGAGCCCGTGGCGCGCCGGATCCCCGTGCGCGACGGGCGGATCACCCTGCGCCACCTGCTCACCCACACGGCGGGTCTGCCGCCGACCCGCCGCATCGACCGGGAACTGCCCGGCGCGGACGCCGCCGCGCGGCTGGCCGCGATGCTGGAGACGCCGATCGTCCACCCGGTCGGCGGGCCCTACCTCTACAGCGACGTCGGCATGGTCATGGCGGGCCGGATCGCGGAACTGGCCGGCGGCGCGCCGCTGGACGCGCTGGTCCGCACCCGGGTCACCGAGGCGCTCGGCCTGGCCGACACCGGCTACCGGCCCGCGTCCGCGGCGCGCGTGGCCGCGACCGAGTGGAAGCCGGAGCGCCCGGGCCCAGACTGTGCGCCCGGCTGTGTGCGCGGGGAGGTGCACGACGAGACCGCCTACGCGCTGGGCGGTGTGGCGGGGCACGCGGGGCTGTTCGCGACGGCCGGGGACGTGCTGGCCTTCGGCGAGGCGCTGCGGCGTGGCGGCGGCCCGATGCTGAGCCGCGAGAGCGTGGCCGAGATGACGCGCGACCAGGGTGCGGAGGGCGCGCCCTTCCGCCAGGGCCTGGGGGTGCGGCTCGGCGACCCGGCCATCGTGGGGCCGCTGGACGGCGCGTACGGGCATTCCGGCTTCACCGGCACCTCGCTCGCCGTCGATCCCGATCGCCGGCTGACCGTGGTGCTGCTGACGAACGCCGTGCATCCGGTGCGGGGCCGCGACGGCATCCGCGAAATGCGTCATGCGGTCGCCGCCGAAGCGCTCCGCGCGGCTGACCTCGCCCTTTGACAGGACGTAATTACGACACCACAAAGAGCGTATTGCTCAGCCCAAAACGGTGTGTGAAGGTACTGGTGAGGTGGCTGTGAACGGTAGGCCACCTCAGGGTTCCTTTCATCAGAAGGGCCTCGGGCACACATGGGTGGACCTCCATCGGCCAAACAACCGTCGCAACAGAACCGATTTATCCAGCGATTTTCTGGAATGGGTAGATTCAGCCTGGTTTGGTGTGGCCAGGTCGTCACCCTCGTCGGAAATTCTGTTCTCCGCTTCTCCCTGGTCATCCAGGCATGGACCGTCGACCACCAGGTCACCCAGGTGGTGGCGCTGTCGCTCTGCGCGCTGCTGCCCCAGATGCTGCTGAGCCCCACCGCGGGCGCCATCGTCGACCGCTTCCGCAAGCGCACCGCCCTGCAGCTGGCCGACCTCGGCGGGCTCGTGGCCGTCGCCGCCATGACGGCCGTCTATTTCCTCGGCGACCTGCACCTGTGGCAGGTCTACGTCACCGTCGCGCTGCTCGGCGCCGCCGCCGCCTTCCAGTTTCCCGCCCTGTCGTCGGCCGTGCCGCTGCTGGTCGGCAAGGAGCAGCTGCAGCGGGCCAACGGCCTGCTCGCCACCGCCAAGAGCGTCGCCGACGTGGGCGGGCCCGCGCTGGCCGGGCTGCTCGTGGTGACCGGCGGCCTCGGCGTGGTGCTCTGGATCGACCTGGTGAGCTTCGCGGTCGCGCTGCTCACCGTACGCCTGGTGCGCATGGACGGCGACCAGCCCGGCGAGGCCGGGACGCGCAAACGCCTCGGCGCCGACTCGCTGGAGGGGCTGCGCTACCTGTTCGCCCAGCCCAGCCTGCGCGGGCTCATCCTGGTGTTCTTCACGGTCAATCTCGTGATGGTCTTCGGGTTCGCCGTGGTGCAGCCGATGATCCTGGCCAGGACCGGCAGCGACGTCTCCGCGCTGGCCAGCGTGAACGCCGGCATCGGCGCCGGCGGCATCGCGGGCGGCCTGCTGCTGGCCGCCTGGGGCGGGCCGAAGAACCGGGTGCTCGGCATGATGCTCGGCGTCATCGGCATGTGCGTGAGCGCGCAGATCGCGACCGCCGTGGTGCACGGCGTCGTCGCCTGGACCGCGGCCATGCTCGTCGGCGCCATGATCATGCCGATCGTCAACGGCTCGATGCAGTCGATCATCCAGACCAAGGTGCCGAAGGACCGGCAGGGGCGGGTGTTCGGCGCTGTCATGTTCGTCTCGCAGATCTCCTCGCCGGTCGCGATGGCCTTCTCCGGGCCGCTCGCCGACCAGGTCTTCGAGCCGCAGGCCGCGGCCGGCACCGGCCTGGCCGGGCTGCTGCGGCCCCTCGTCGGGACCGGGCCCGGCAGCGGCATGGCGGCGATGTTGTTCATCGCCGGCCTGCTCGGGGCCGGCGCCGCGCTGTGGGGCCTGGCCCGCCGCGCCGTACGCCACATCGACGTGCTGACCCCCGACCTCGAGAAGCAACCCGCGGGAGGCTGACCATGACCACCAACCCCTTCGAGGACGAGAACGGCTCCTACCTGGTGCTGGTGAACGACGAGAACCAGCACTCGCTCTGGCCGGCCGGCATCGACGTGCCCGCGGGCTGGCGGGTGGCGCTGGAGGAGAGCCCGCGGGCCGCGTGCCTGTCCTACATCGAGGCGCACTGGACCGACATGCGCCCGGCGAGCCTCACCCGGTCGTGACGATGGGCGTACCGAACGGCTCTCCAGGCGGTGTGCACGAGATCTTCGCGCGGCAGGCGGCGCGGACCCCCGGCAGGACGGCCCTCATCTGCGAAGGCGAGCGGCTGACCTATGCCGAGCTGGACGCGCGCGCCTCGGCGCTCGCCGCGCGGCTCGAGGCGGCGCTCACAACGGGGCTCGCAACGGGGCCGGGCGTGCGGCCGGGCCGCCTCGTCGGGGTGCGCATGGAACGCGGCGCCGAGTTCGTCGTCGCACTTCTGGCCGTCCTGAAGGCCGGCGCCGGATACCTGGTGCTCGATCCGGACTTCCCCGAGGAACGGCTGCGCGCGGTGGTGGCCGACGCGGGCGCCGCCGCCGTCCTCACCTCCGGAGGGCTCGAACTTCTGCCGTACGACGCCCGCCACGACGGCGTCGCCTGCGTGATGTACACCTCAGGCTCCACCGGCAGGCCCAAGGGCGTCGCCGCCCCGCACCGGGCGATCGTGGCCACGGTGACGGGCCAGGACTACGCGCCGTTCGACGCGGTGTGGCTGCAGTGCTCGCCGGTGTCGTGGGACGCGTTCGCCCTGGAGTTGTGGGGGCCGCTGTTGTCCGGCGGCACCTGCGTGCTGCATCCAGGGCAGCGGCCCGACCCGATGGTGATGGCGCGGCTGGCCGCCGAACACCAGGTCACCTGCATGTACCTGTCGAGCAGCCTGTTCAACGTGATCGTGGACGAGTACCCCGGCGCGCTCGCCGGCGTACGCCACCTGATCGTCGGCGGCGAGGCGCCGTCGCCCGCGCACGTCGGGCGCGCCCTCGAACGCCATCCAGGACTGCGGGTGAGCAACGGCTACGGGCCGGTCGAAGGCATGATCTTCATGACCACGCACCCGATCACCGCCGGCGACGGGCCCGTGCCCATCGGCACGCCGCTGCGGGGCAAGCGGGTGCACGTCCTGGACGCGCGGCTGCGGCCGGTGGCGGACGGGGAGGTCGGCGAGCTGTACGCGGCCGGTGAGGGACTGGCCCTGGGCTATCTCGGGCGGCCGGGGGCGACGGCCGAGCGGTTCGTGGCCGACCCGTTCGGCGCGCCGGGCGAACGCATGTACCGCACGGGCGACCTGGTGCGGCGCCGCGCGGGGACGCTGGAGTACGTGGGGCGGGCGGACGAGCAGGTCAAGATCCGCGGGTTCCGGATCGAGCCGGCCGAGGTGGTCTCCGTGCTGGACACCCACCCGGCCGCCGCCCGGGTGAGCGTCGTGGCCAGGGAGGACACGCCCGGCGAATGGCGGCTGGTCGCGTACGTGGTGCCGCGCCCCGGGCACGCGGTGGACGGCGAGGTGCTGCGGGCCCACGCCGCGGCCGCGCTGCCCTCCTTCATGGTGCCGTCGGCGTTCGTGGTGCTGGAGGCGTTTCCGCTGACCGCTACCGGCAAGCTGGACCGGGCCGCGCTGCCCGCTCCCTCGTACGAGCCGGCCGGCTCCGAGGGGCCGCGCGACGAGGTGGAGCGGCGGCTGTGCGAGCTGTTCGCCGAGGTCCTCGGGGTGCCGGAGGTGGGGGTGGGCGACGACTTCTTCAGGCTGGGCGGCGACTCGCTGACGGTGGCCAGGCTCCTCAGCAGGATCCACGCCGAGCTGGGCGTGGAGGTGGGCGTCCGGACCCTGTTCGAAGGGCCGACGGTGGCCGCGGTCGCCGCTCACGTCCCGGACCTCCGCCGCGACCTGGCGAACGACCCCGGCCACGGCCTGACGGGCGACCCCGGGAACGCCGTGACGGGC
>NZ_SMKP01000161.1:0-25735 GCF_004349015.1 Nonomuraea diastatica | reverse complement strand
GGGCGGCGGGCGAGCCCACGGGGGTCGGCGGGTGGCGGCTGTCCGAACTGGAGGGCCGCATCGCCGGCCTGGCCATCGTGGCCGGCTCCCGCACGGCACCCCGGACCGCCCCGACGCAGGGCCCCGCCGCGGCAGCGGATCCCGGGGTGCCTGGGGTGCTCGTGCGGCGGCGGGCGCGGTGGCGGGCGTTCGGGGAGGCGCTGCAGCGGGCCTACCCCGTCAAGCCGGGCTGGCAAGGGTGGCTGCGCGATGACACGCTGGTGTGCCGGTGCGAGGAGGTGCCGCTGGCCCGCGTACGCGAGGCGCAGGACCTCGGCGCGACCGACGCGCGCTCCGTCAAGTTGCTGGCCAGGCCGGGCATGGGCTGGTGCCAGGGCCGCATCTGCGGATACGCCGTCTCTTGCCTGGCAGGGGAGCCGCCGCGGCCGCCCCGCCGCCCCATCGCCCAGCCGGTCACCCTCGGCGCGCTCAGCGAGAGCGGCGAGGTGACCGGCGGGGCTCCCGCGGACGATCCACCCCTTCGCCCCGGCCCCCCGGCCCCCTCGACTCGGAGGACGTCGTGACGGAACACCGCAGAGAGCCCTGGCAGCGCCAGACGCCGACCCCGGCAGGAGCTATGGTGCGGGCGACGACCGGGAAGGCACTGGCGGAAAGGCTGAGATGAGGACCAAACGCGTTTTCCACGCCGTCGACTCCCACACCGAGGGCATGCCCACGCGCGTGATCACCGGCGGCGTGGGCGTGATCCCCGGCGCGAGCATGGCCGAGCGGCGCGTCTACTTCCGCGACCACCTCGACCACGTCCGCACGCTGCTGATGACCGAGCCGCGCGGCCACTCGGCGATGAGCGGCGCCATCCTGCAGCCGCCCACCCGGCCGGACGCCGACTGGGGTGTGCTGTTCATCGAGGTGTCGGGGCTGCTGCCGATGTGCGGGCACGGCACCATCGGCGTGGCCACCGTGCTCGTCGAGACCGGCATGGTGGAGGTCACCGAGCCGGTCACCACCGTGCGCCTGGAGGTGCCCGCCGGGCTGGTGGCGGTGGACGTGGCCGTCGAGGACGGCATGGCCACGTCGGTGACGCTGCGCAACGTGCCCTCCTACTGCGACCGGCTGGACGCCGCCGTGACCGTGCCGGGGTTCGGGACGATCCCGTACGACCTGGCCTACGGCGGCAACTTCTACGCGATCGTCGGCCTCGGCTCCTACGGCCTGCCGTTCGACCGCAAGGTCAAGAACGAGATCATCGCGGCCGGTCTGGCCACCATGGAGGCCATCAACGCCGCCGACGAGCCCGTGCACCGCGAGGACGACCGCATCCGCGGCTGCCACCACGTCTATTTCGCCGCGCCCGGCTCCGACGCCCACCACTCGCGGCACGCCATGGCCATCCACCCTGGCTGGTTCGACCGCTCGCCGTGCGGCACCGGCACCAGCGCCCGGATGGCGCAGCTGCACGCCCGCGGCGAGCTGCCGCTCGGGCGGGACTTCGTGAACGAGTCGTTCATCGGCACCCGGTTCATCGGCCGGCTGCTGGAGGAGACCGCCGTGGGCGGCGGACCCGCGGTGGTGCCGTCGATCACGGGCCGCGCCTGGATCACCGGCACCGCTCAATACTTCCTCGACCCCCGCGACCCCTTCCCCGCGGGGTTCGAGCTGTGAGCCGGGCGCCCGGTCCACGCGGCGTGATCACCACGGTCGACTACCACACGGGCGGCGAGCCGTTCAGGATCGTGACCGGCGGCGTTCCCGAGATCCCCGGCTCCGGCGTGCTCGACCGCCGCTCCACGGCGATGGCGGACTTCGACCACGTGCGGCGGCTGCTGTGCCACGAGCCGCGGGGCCATGCCGACATGTACGGGTGTTTCCTGGTCCCGCCCGACGACCCCGGCGCGCGGTTCGGCGCGCTGTTCTGGCACAAGGACGGCTTCTCCACCGCCTGCGGCCACGGCACGATCGCGCTGGGCGTCCACGCGGTGCACGAGGGCCTGGCCGGCGCGGCTCCCGACGGCGAGACGGACGTGGTCATCGACGTGCCGTCGGGCCGCGTCACAGCGCGGGTGCGCTGCTCCGGGGGCCGGGTGCGCGCGGTGACGTTCGTCAGCGTGCCGTCGTTCGTGATCGCCCGCGGCGTGCCGGCCGGAGGGGTGAAGACCGACGTCTCCTACGGCGGCGCCATCTACGCCTCGGTGCCCGCCGCGGCGGTGGGGCTGTCGGTGGAGCCACGGCATCTGCCCGCGCTCATCGAGCACGCCCGGCGCGTCAAGGCCGACCTGGCCGGTCACCCCGCCTCCCGGCATCCCTCCGACGACCGGCTCTCCGGCGTCTACGGTGTGATCTTCTACGAGGAGCTGCCCGACGTGGACGGTGTGGCGCACCAGCGCAACGTGGCGGTGTTCGCCGAAGGGGAGGTGGACCGCTCGCCCTGCGGGTCGGGCACCGCCGCCCGGCTGGCGCTGCTGCACGACTCGGGGCTGCGCGGCCCGCTGATCCACACCAGCGTCGTCGGCAGCACCTTCCGCGCCCGGGTGGCCGACGTCGCCGAGGGCGCGGTCATCCCGGAGATCGAGGGCATGGCGTACCGGACCGGGCGGCACTCCTTCGAGCTCGATCCCGACGATCCGATGGGAACGGGGTTCACCCTGCGATGAGCACACTGCCGTATCTCGACGCCGCCACGCTGGAGCGGCTGGTGCCGCCCGGGCGGGCCGTACAGGTTCTCGAGGACGCCCTCAGGGCGGGGCTCGACCCGGAGGACACGCCGCAACGGTCGGTCGTGGACGTGCCCGCCGGGCAACTGCTGCTGATGCCCGCCGCGGCCGGGCGGTACGCGGGGGTCAAGGCCGCCACCGTCGCGCCGGCCAACCCCGGGCGGGGGCTGCCCCGGATCCAGGGGACGTACCTGCTGCTGGACGGCGAGACGCTGACCCCGCTCGCGGCCATGGACGGGATCGCGCTCACTTCGCTGCGCACGCCCGCCGTCTCGGCGCTGGCCGTCCGCCACCTGGCCGAGCCGTGGGCGCGGCGGCTGGTGGTGTACGGCAGCGGGCCGCAGGCGTGGGGGCACGTGGCGGCGTTGCGCGAGGTGGCGCCCGTCGCGGAGGTGACGGTCGTCGGGCGCGATCGAGGACGCGCGGAGGCGCTCGCCGGGCACTGCCGCACGCTCGGCCTGGACGCGCGGGCGCTGACCTCGGCCCAGGACGGCGAGAGCCATGAGGCGGTGGCCGGGGCCGACCTCGTGGCGTGCTGCACCACCGCCAGGGAACCCCTGTTCCCCGGTAAGCTCGCCCGCGACGGCGCCACCGTCGTCGCCGTAGGGTCGCACGAGCCCGCCGCCCGCGAGCTCGACGGCGATCTCGTCGCGCGTGCCACCGTGGTCGTCGAGGCCAGGGCGGCCGCCATGGAGGAGGCGGGTGACCTGATCGTCCCGATCCGCCAAGGTACGATCACCACTGGTCATCTCGCCGGCAACCTCGCGGACCTGATCGCCGGAAGAGTGCTCACAGGGCCGGGGCCGCGCGTGTTCGTAGGCACGGGCATGGCGTGGGAGGACCTCGTGGTGGCGGCTGCCGCTTACGAGGCCTGGACGTAGGAGGGGGTGGCGGGATGATCGCCCAGGACCGGCTCGACCTGCCGATGGTGGGAGAGCGGCAGAGCCTGCGGGAGCAGGTCGCTCATGCGCTGCGCGCCGCGCTGATCACCGGTGAGATGCGGCCGGGGGTGGTCTACTCCGCGCCGGTGCTGGCCGCCCAGTTCGGCGTCTCGGCCACGCCTGTCCGCGAGGCCATGCTCGACCTGGCCAAGGAGGGCCTGGTCGAGGCGGTGCGCAACAAGGGCTTCCGGGTGACCGAGCTGTCCGACCGCGATCTCGACGAGCTCACCGAGATCCGCCAGCTCATCGAGGTGCCCACGGTGGCCAGGCTGGCCGACAGCGCGCGGGCCGAGGAGTTCGAGCGGCTCAGGCCCATCGCCGAGGAGATCGTCTCGGCCAGCGAGCGGGGCGACCTGCTGGCGTACGTCGACGCCGATCTGCGCTTCCACGTCGAGCTGCTCGCCCTGTGCGGCAACGCCCACCTGGTCTCCGTGGTGCGCGACCTGCGCACCAGGGCCAGGCTCTACGGGCTGTCCCAGCTCTCCGAACGGGGCACGCTGGCCGACTCGGCCAGGGAGCACCTGGCGCTGCTCGACGCGCTCAAGAGCGGCGACGCCGCCGCCGTCAGCCAGATCATGGAAGAGCACATCGGTCACGTACGCGGCATCTGGGCCGAGCACTGAGCTGGGCAATGCCGGGTTGGCCCGTGATCCGAGAGGTAAGTTCCGACATTTGGGGATCGTACGCTCCTCGATCGAGGTAACCTCGATGCGGGCCGGCTGAGTGGCGCCTCGCGCGGGCGCCCGGCGGCCCTGTCGTCCTGGTCCATCGGACCACCGGACCACGCCACCCCCGCTGCCGGGCGGTGGCGTCAGCCTGGTCAAGCGGACTCCCGCACTCCGCTGACCTTCACCGGGCTCGGCACACCCGCCCACCGAGGCCGAGCCCCCCGCCGCGCGCCCGAGACCCCATCCCACGGGCGCGCGGCGGCCCATCGTGGGAGCCCATGACGGGGGTGCGGACACTATTTCCCGCGCCTGTTCCCGCGGCCGGCCATCCGCGTCGAGCCGAGGCTCGCGGCCACGATGCAGAGAATCGCCGCCCACTGCTGCACGTGCAGGAACTCGCTCAGCAGGAGCACCCCGATCAGCGCCGCCGCGGCCGGCTCCATGCTCATCAGGATGCCGAACACCCGCTTGGGCATACGCCGCAGCGCCTGCAGCTCCAGCGAGTAGGGGATCACCGACGACAGCAGCCCCACGCCGAGCCCGATCAGCAGCAGCTCGGGCTGGAGCAGCTCGGCTCCGCCGGTCGTGATTCCGACGGGCGCGACCACCACGGCCGACACGATCATCGCGAACGACAGCCCGCTCGTGCCGGGAAAACGCTGCCCGGCCGCCGCCGACAGCAGGATGTATCCGGCCCAGCAGGCCCCCGCCAGCATCGCGAAGGCGATCCCCGCCCAGCTCGCCGACGTCGACTGCCCCCACGGCGCGAGCAGCACCACACCCGCGCCGGCCAGGCCCACCCACACCAGGTCGAGCCTGCGCCGGGAGGCCGCCACCGCCACGCCCAGCGGCCCGAGGAACTCGACGGCCACGGCGATCCCCATCGGCAGCCGCGACAGGGCCTCGTAGAAGGACAGGTTCATCAGCGCGAGCGTCGCGCCGAAGCCGATGCCGAGCGCCCAGTCGCGCCCGGCCAGCCCCTTGAGCCGCGGCCTGACGAACGCGCCCAGGATAAGCGCCCCTGCCGCGATGCGCAGGAACACCACCGCGCTCGGCGGCAGCGCCGCGAACAGCTCCTTGGCGAATCCCGCGCCGAGCTGCACGCTGAAGATCCCCAGCAGGACGAGGCTGGAGGGCGGTATGGAGTCGGCGGCCGTGCGCAGCACGCTGCCCGGCCGCGACAGGCCGGGGCCGCGATCGAACGGGTCGTCGAGGGCGAAGGCGGACACGAGATTCCTCACCTGTGAGAAGGACAACCCCCAAGCCTACTGACGCCCTACGACGTTTCCCCACTTAGAGTGGTATTCGATCTTTTAGTTAGACAAACGAACGATGGACGTATGAGAGCCCCTGACCTTCCCGTGAGCATCGAGCGGCCACCGGCGGCCCTGTCCGTGTCGTCGTTCGTCAGCAGCTTCGACCGCTTCGCCGTCACCCCCATGCTCGTGCTGATCGCCAAGGACCTGGACGTGTCCCTGTCGGCGTCCGTCACCGCCGCCAGCGGCTACTACCTGGCCTACGGGTTGTCCCAGCCGCTGTGGGGGCTGCTGTCTGACCGGTTCGGCCGGGTACGGGTGATGCGCGGAGCGCTGCTCGGCGCGGCGCTGGCGGGGCTGGTCTCCTCTCTCATGCCCGTGCTCGGGGCGCTGGTGGCGGCCAGGATCGTCGCCGGAGCCTGCTTCGGCGCGGTGATCCCCACCAGCTTGACGTACGTGGGCGACACGGTCCGGGCGTCGGTCCGGCAGCGCGCGCTCACGGACCTGATGGCCTCCGCCTCCCTCGGCACCGCCCTGGCCACCGGCCTCGGCGGAGTGCTCGCCGGCCTGCTGAACTGGCGGGTGGCCTTCGTGGTGCCCGCCGTCTGCGCGCTGGTCTGCGCGTTCGCGCTCCGCTCCCTGCCCGAGCCGACCCGCGCCGGGCCCGCGGGCGCCGCGCGGGGCGTGGGCCGCTACCTGGGGGCGGTGCTCGGGCACGGGTGGGCGCTGCTGGTGTTCGGGCTGGCGTTCGTCGAAGGGGCGGTCCTGCTCGGCGTCATGCCCTTCCTGGCCACCGCGCTGGAGCACGCCGGGTTCGCCGCCGCCGTGGCCGGGCTCGCCATCACCGCGTACGGGCTGGGTCTGTGGGCGCTGTCCAAGCTCGTCAAGCGGCTGGTGGGACGCTGGCCCGCGCCCGTGCTGATGACGGTGGGCGGCGCGCAGTTGTGCGCCGGCTTCGCGATCGTGACCGTGCACGTGAGCCTGCCGACCGTGACCGTGACGGCGCTGCTGCTCGGCGGCGGCTGGTCGTTCCTGCACTCGTCGCTGCAGACGTGGGCCACCTCGGTGGTGCCGGAGGCGAGGGGGACGACGATCGCGTTCTTCGCCTCGGCGTTGTTCGTGGGCAGCGCGGCGGCGTCCTGGGCGGCCGGGCCGCTGGCCGACCACGGGAGGTACACCCTGCTGTTCGGCCTGGCGGCGGGCGCGGCGGTCCCGCTGACCGTGGTGGCCGCGCTCGCCAGGCGCCGTTACGGAGCCCTCGGCGCCGAAGCGCCCCAGCCGCAACCTGAATGAAGCCCGAGCGCCCGTCGCCTCCGGCCCTCAGCCGGCTCCAGGCCCCCCGTCACGGCCCCGGCGCGCGGTCACCGCTGCCCGGGGCTCTCCTTCACTCCCAGCGGAAGGTGCGCGAGACCAGCCCCAGCGACAACACCGCCCACGCCGCCAGCACGGCCAGCGGGACGAGCGGCAGCGCCGCCCCCTGCGCGAGCACCGATCGCAGCCCGCCGGTCAGCGCCGAGATCGGAAGGATCTCCAGCACCGGCCGCATCCCTTCGGGGAACTTCGACAGCGGGAAGACCACCCCGCCGGCGCCAAGCAGCACCAGGTAGACGAGGTTGGCGGCGGCCAGCGTCGCCTCGGCGCGCAGCGTGCCCGCCATGAGCAGCCCCAGGCCGCTGAACGCCGCCGTGCCTACCACGATGAGCAGCGCGGCGCTCAGGAACGACCCGTGTGGCCGCCACCCCAGCGCCAGCCCCACAGCCACGATGACGACGGCCTGGATGACCTCCACGGCCACGACGGCGGCCGTCTTGGCGAGCATGAGACCGGCCCGGGACAGCGGGGTCGCGCCCAGCCGCTTCAGCACGCCGTAGCGGCGCTCGAACCCCGTCGCGATGGCCTGGCCGGTGAACGCCGTGGACATGACGGCCAGGGCCAGCACGCCGGGCGTCAGGAAGCCGACCCGGCTGCCGCCGACGTCAACCAGCGGCATCATCGAGAACCCCGTCAGCAGCAACACCGGGAGGACCAGCGTGAGCGCCAGTTGCTCGCCGTTGCGGAGGGTCGCGCGGACCTCGGCGCACGCCTGCGCGAACACCATGCGCGGGAACGGCGCCGCGCCGGGCGCGGGGGTGAAGTCTAGCGTGGTCATCGCGCCTCCAGCGGGTGCGGGCCGAGCGGTCATCGCAGCTCCCTGCCGGTCAGCTCCAGGAACACGTCTTCGAGGGTGCGGCGCTCGATGCGCAGGTCGTCGGCCGTGACACCCTCGGAGGCGCACCAGGCCGTCACCGTGCCCAGCAGCTCGGGCCCGACCAGGCCCTCGATGATGTAGTGCCCGGCGGGTGACTCCTTGGCCGCGCTGCCCGCGGGCAGCGCGGTGAGCAGCTCTTCCAGCGCCAGCCCCGGCCGCGCCCTGAACCGCAGCTGGCGTTCAGCGCCCGTGAGCGAGGCGGGGCTGCCCTCGGCCACCACCCGCCCCCTGTCGATGATCGCCACGTGGTTGGCCAGCCGCTCGGCCTCGTCCATGTGGTGGGTGGTCAGCACCACGGACACGCCCGCGCCGCGCAGCTCGCCCACCAGCTCCCAGCAGGCGAGCCTGGCCTGCGGGTCGAGCCCGGCCGTCGGCTCGTCGAGGAAGACCAGCTCCGGCCGCCCGATGACGGCCGCGGCCAGCGACAGGCGCTGCTGCTGGCCGCCCGACAGCCGCCGATAGGGGGTGCGTACGTGCTCCGTCAGCCCCAGCCGGGCGAGCAGCGCATCCGCGTCGAGGGGCCGGGCGTAGAAGCGGGAGACCAGGCGCAGCCACTCGGCGCAGCGCATCGCCGGCGGCACGCCGCCCGCCTGCAGCATGACCCCCACCCTGGGCCGCAGCTCGGGCAGCGCGGGCGCCAGGCCGAGCACTCTGACCGTGCCCGCGTCGGCCTCGCGGAACCCCTCGCAGATCTCCACCGTGGACGTCTTGCCCGCGCCGTTGGGGCCGAGGACCGCGGTGACCGCCCCGCGTTCGGCGCGGAGCGTGAGGCCGTCGACGGCGGTGGTGCCGTTGTAACGTTTGACCAGGTCGACGATCTCGACGGCTGGGGAGTCCATGCCATGAGTTTAGGGACTGCGGTGGGCGGTCCCGGCCGCAGGTGAGCACGGCCGTATCGGCGTTCCTCATCCGGGTCATGGAATTCCCAAGAAATATCTGATGACCGGGAATCAGGAGAAGCCGGTCATGGTTGGATCCTTCGGCCCTCGTGGGCCACCGGTCTGCGAGGGAGAGGGGCATCCATGTCCGTGGCAGAGGCCACGTCCGCCGTCGTCGTTCATGAGCGAAGGGGCCGCCGCGGACTGCTGCTGGTGATCCTCGGCGCGCTGTCGGCGATCGGGCCGCTCTCCATCGACATGTACCTGCCCGCGCTGCCCGCCATCGCCTCCGAGATGCTCAGCGCCCCCGCGCAGGTCCAGCTCACCCTCACCGCCTGCCTCATCGGCGTCTCCGTCGGCCAGGTGATCGCCGGGCCGGTCAGCGACGTGCGCGGCAGGAGGGTGCCGCTGATGGTGGGCGTGGCGGGGTTCATGGTGGCCTCGCTGCTGTGCGCGTTCGCGCCGTCGGTGCCCATGCTCATCGCGTTCCGGCTGCTGCAGGGCATGCTGGGCGGCGCGGCGCTGGTCATCGTGCGGGCGGTCGTGCGCGACCTGTACGACGGCGCCGCCATCGCCCGCATCTTCGCCACGCTCATGCTGGTGAGCGGTCTGGCCCCCATCCTGGCGCCGATCGCGGGCGCCCAGCTGCTGGCGTTCACCTCGTGGCGGGGCGTGTTCGTGGTGCTCAGCCTCATCGGCCTGGTGCTGCTGCTGGCCATGCTGGCGGGCGTGCGCGAGACGCTGCCCGCGGCCGAGCGCGAGAGCGGCGGGCTCAAGCACACCGTGCGCACGTTCTGGCGGCTGCTGCGTGACCGCCCGTTCATGGGCTCCGCCCTGACGGCCGGGCTCGCCTTCGGTGCGATGTTCAGCTACATCTCCGGCTCGCCGTTCGTCCTCCAGGAGGTGTACGGCGCCACGCCCCAGCAGTACTCCCTCATCTTCGGGCTCAACGCGATCGCCCTCACCATCATGGCCCAGCTGGGCGGCCGGCTGTCGGGTCGGGTGCCGCCGGCCCGGCTGGTGCTCATCGGGCTGGCCACCGGCCTGACCGGAGCCGCGCTGTTGTTGTCGGCGGCGCTCGCCGGGCTCGGCCTGTGGTACATCGTCGGCGGGTTGTTCGTCATCATGCTCGGCCAGGGCCTGGTGCTGCCGGGCACCGGCGCGCTGGCGCTGGCCTCGCAGCCCTCTCAGGTGGCGGGCAGCGCCTCGGCGCTGCTCGGCGTGCTCCAGTTCGCGCTCGGCGCGGCCGCGGCCCCGCTGGTCGGGCTGGTCGGATCCGCCAGTGCCGTGCCCATGGCCGGTGTCATGCTGGTGCTCATCCTCGGCTCGGCCCTGACTTTCGCCGTCCTGGGCCGTCCGCAAGTTAGGTAAGCCTACCCTGCGTGAGAAATTGCATTCGCCCTGTTCCCGGATCCGTTTGTGAAGTGGGAAGGAATTACGGCACACTGATGTTGTGAAAAACATGCACCTGAGCGAGCACGGCAACGAGCGCGGCACCCGCGCCCGTGTCGCCAGGCTGATTCTGGAGCATGGTCCCGTCACGGCCGGGGCGCTCGGCGAACGGCTCGGGCTCACGCCCGCCGCCGTCCGCCGGCATCTCGACGCGCTGCTGGCCGACGGGATGATCGAGCCTCGCATGGCGCGCCCGCGCGGGCAGCGCGGTCGCGGGCGGCCCGCCAAGCTGTTCGCCATCACCGACGCGGGGCGCAGTGCTTTCGAGCACGCCTATGACGACCTGGCCGGGAGCGCGCTGCGTTTCCTGGCCGAGCGCATGGGACAGGAAGCGGTGACCGACTTCGCCCGCTCGCAGGTCTCGAGCCTGCTGAGGCGGCTGGAGCCGGCCATGCGGACGGTGCCGGCGGACCAGCGCGTGCAGGTGCTGGCGCAGGCGCTGTCGGCGGAGGGGTACGCCGCCTCGGCCAGCAAGGCCAAGTCGGGGGGCGACCAGCTCTGCCAGCATCACTGCCCGGTGGCACACGCGGCGGCGGAGTTCCCGCAGTTGTGTGAGGCCGAGACGGAGGCGTTCGCGCAGCTGCTCGGCGTCCCGGTGCAGCGCCTGGCCACGATCGCGCACGGCGACGGGGTCTGCACGACGCACGTGAGCCCGCAGACGCTGGGCGAATCCGCACATAGAGACAAGAGCAAGGAGACCGGAAGGTGACTGTCACCGACCGCCCGGAGCTGGAAGGCCTCGGGAATTACAAGTTCGGCTGGTCCGACTCGGATGCCGCCGGATCGGCGGCCAAGCGCGGCCTGTCCGAGGAGGTCGTCCGCAACATCTCCGCGCTCAAGAACGAGCCGGAGTGGATGCTCGACCTTCGCCTGAAGGGCCTCCGCCTGTTCGACAAGAAGCCGCTGCCGACCTGGGGCTCCGACCTCACGGACATCGACTTCGACAACATCAAATACTTCGTACGCTCGACCGAGAAGCAGGCCACCTCCTGGGACGAGCTCCCCGCCGACATCAAGAACACCTACGACAAGCTCGGCATCCCCGAGGCGGAGAAGCAGCGCCTCATCGCCGGCGTCGCCGCCCAGTACGAGTCCGAGGTCGTCTACCACAAGATCCGTGAGGACCTCGAGGAGAAGGGCGTCGTCTTCGTCGACACCGACACGGGCCTGAAGGAGCACGAAGAGCTCTTCAAGGAATACTTCGGCTCGGTCATCCCGGTGGGCGACAACAAGTTCGCCGCGCTCAACACCGCCGTGTGGTCGGGCGGCTCGTTCATCTACGTGCCGCCGAACGTCGAGGTCGAGATCCCGCTGCAGGCCTACTTCCGGATCAACACCGAGAACATGGGCCAGTTCGAGCGGACCCTGATCATCGTCGACGAGAACAGCTACGTCCACTACGTGGAGGGCTGCACCGCGCCGATCTACTCCTCCGACTCGCTGCACAGCGCGGTCGTCGAGATCATCGTGAAGAAGAACGCCCGCTGCCGTTACACGACCATTCAAAACTGGTCCAACAACGTCTACAACCTGGTCACCAAGCGCGCCGTGGCGTACGAAGGCGCGACCATGGAGTGGATCGACGGCAACATCGGCTCCAAGGTCACGATGAAATACCCGGCCGTCTACCTCATGGGCGAGCACGCCAAGGGCGAGACGCTGAGCGTCGCGTTCGCCGGCGAGGGCCAGCACCAGGACGCCGGCTCCAAGATGGTGCACCTGGCGCCCCACACGAGCTCCAGCGTCATCTCCAAGTCGGTGGCGCGCGGCGGCGGCCGCACCTCCTACCGCGGTCTCGTGCAGATCGAGGAGGGCGCCCACGGCAGCGCCAGCACCGTCAAGTGCGACGCGCTGCTCGTCGACCAGATCAGCCGTTCCGACACCTACCCCTACGTCGACGTCCGCGAGGACGACGTCTCGATGGGGCACGAGGCCACGGTGTCCAAGGTCAGCGAGGACCAGCTGTTCTACCTCATGAGCCGCGGGCTCGACGAGGACGAGGCGATGGCCATGATCGTGCGCGGCTTCGTGGAGCCGATCGCGCGCGAGCTGCCCATGGAATACGCCCTCGAGCTCAACCGGCTGATCGAGCTGCAGATGGAAGGAGCCGTCGGCTGATGGGCCTGAACGAGAAGCCCTTGTCGACCCTGCACGAGAAGGCGTCCTACGACCTGGCCGACTTCGCCGTCCCGACCGGGCGCGAGGAGGCGTGGCGGTTCACGCCGCTCTCGCGCCTGAAGGGGCTGCACAACGGCAAGGCCGAGATCACCGGCCAGGCGCTCACCCAGGTGTCCACACCGGCCGGCGTCACCGCCGAGTGGGTGGGGCGCGGCGACCCCCGCATCGGCCAGGCCTACGTGCCGGCCGACCGGGTCAGCGCGCAGGCGTATTCCGCCTTCGAGAAGGCGCTGGTCGTGACCGTGCTTAAGGAGGCCACGCCGGACGAGCCGATCCGCGTCGAGGTGCGCGGCGGCGGCCCCGACGGCGCCACCTACGGCCACATCGTGGTCAAGGTCGAGCCGCTCGCCGAGGCCGTGGTGATCATCGAGCACCAGGGGCACGCGGTCTACGCCGACAACGTCGAGTTCGTCGTCGGCGACGGCGCCACGCTCAAGGTCGTCAGCCTGCAGGACTGGGAGGACGACGCGATCCACGTCTCCCACCACCACGCCCAGCTCGCCAAGGACGCGACCTTCCGCAGCTTCGTGGTGACGCTCGGCGGCGACCTCGTACGCCTGTCGCCCAGCGTGTCCTACACCGCCCCCGGCGGCGACGCCGACCTGTCGGGCGTCTACTTCGTCGACGCCGGCCAGCACCTGGAGCACCGCCTGCTCGTCGACCACTCGCAGCCCAACTGCAAGAGCAACGTCGACTACCGCGGCGCCCTGCAGGGCGAGGAGGCGCACGCCGTCTGGATCGGCGATGTGATCATCAGGGTGGAGGCCGAGGGCACCGACACCTACGAGCTCAACCGCAACCTCATCCTCACCGACGGCGCCCGCGCCGACTCGGTGCCCAACCTGGAGATCCTCACCGGCGAGGTCGCCGGAGCGGGGCACGCCTCCGCGTCCGGCCGCCTCGACGACGAGCACATCTTCTACCTCCAGGCCCGCGGCATCCCCTACGACGAGGCCCGCCGCCTGGTCATCAGGGGCTTCCTCGGCCAGCTCATCGAGAAGATCCAGGTCGAGGAGATCCGCGAGCGCGTGCTCAGTGCGGTGGAGGCGGAGCTGGCCCGATGACCGCATTCGAGAAGGTGTGCGCGCTCGACGACATCCCCGACGGCGGGGTGCTCGGCGTCGAGGTGGGGGAGACCCCCGTCGCGCTCGTGCGCAGGGGCGGCGAGGTCTTCGCCCTGCACGACGTCTGCTCCCACGCCGAGGTGAAGCTCAGCGAGGGCGAGGTCTACGACGGCACGCTGGAGTGCTGGCTGCACGGCTCGTGCTTCGACGTCCGTTCGGGCAAGCCCACAGGGCCGCCCGCGACCCGGCCCGTGAACGTATACACAGTCAAGATCGACGGCGATGACGTCCTCGTCTCGCTCTCGAAGGAGTCATAAAAGACATGTCCACCCTAGAGATCCGTGACCTGAAGGTCGCCGTCGAGGACAAGGAAATCCTGCGCGGCGTCAACCTGACCGTGAAGTCCGGTCAGACCCACGCCATCATGGGCCCCAACGGCTCGGGCAAGTCGACGCTCGCCTACGCGATCGCCGGTCACCCGAAATACACCATCACCGGCGGCGAGGTGCTGCTCGATGGCGTCGACCTGCTGGAGCTGTCGGTCGACGAGCGGGCCCGCGCCGGCCTGTTCCTGGCCATGCAGTATCCCGTCGAGGTCCCCGGCGTGTCGGTCTCCAACTTCCTGCGCTCGGCGGTCACCGCCGTCCAGGGTGAGGCGCCCAAGCTGCGCCAGTTCGCCAAGGACCTGAAGAACGGCATGGACGCGCTGGCCATCGACACCGCCTTCGCCCAGCGCAACCTCAACGAGGGTTTCTCCGGCGGCGAGAAGAAGCGCCACGAGATCCTCCAGCTCGAGCTGCTCAAGCCGAAGATCGCGGTGCTCGACGAGACCGACTCCGGTCTCGACGTCGACGCGCTGCGCGTGGTGTCGGAGGGCATCAACCGCTTCCGCGCCACCGGCGAGACCGGCGTGCTGCTGATCACCCACTACACGCGCATCCTGCGGTACGTGAAGCCCGACTTCGTGCACGTCTTCGCGGGCGGCAGGATCGTCGAGGAGGGCGGCCCGGAGCTGGCCGACAAGCTCGAGTCGGAGGGCTACGAGCAGTACACGAAGGCGTCTGTATGAATCTCACCAGCTTGGACGTGGAGAAGATCAGGAAGGACTTCCCGGTCTTCTCCCGCGAGCTGCCCGACGGGCGACCGCTCGTCTACCTCGACTCGGGCAACTCCTCGCAGAAGCCCAGCCAGGTCATCGAGACCATGCGCGACCACCTGGCGCTCCACTACAGCAACGTCGGCCGGGCGATGCACGTGCTGGGCGCGGAGTCGACCGACGCCTATGAAAGCGCCCGGGACAAAATCGCGGGCTTCATCGGGGCGCCCTCGCGCGACGAGGTGGTCTTCACGAAGAACGCCTCAGAGGCGATCAACCTGGTCGCCTACTCCTTCGGCAATCCCGCCTCCACCGATCCCCGCTTCACGCTCGGCCCCGGTGACGAGATCGTCATCTCCGAGATGGAACACCACTCCAACATCGTGCCGTGGCAGCTGCTCGTGCAGCGCACCGGCGCGACGCTGAAGTGGTTCGGGGTCACCGGCGACGGGCGGCTCGACTACGATCCCGGCCTCATCACCGAGCGGACGAAGATCGTCTCGATCGCCCACCAGTCCAACGTGCTCGGCACCGTCAACCCGGTCGCCGAGGTGGCCGCGCGGGCCCACGAGGTGGGCGCGCTCGTCCTGCTCGACGCCTCCCAGTCCGTGCCGCACCACCCGGTGGACGTGGCCGTGCTCGGTGCCGACCTCGTGGCCTTCACCGGTCACAAGATGGTCGGCCCCTCGGGCATCGGCGTGCTGTGGGGCAGGGCCGAGGTGCTCGACGCGATGCCGCCCTTCCTGGGCGGCGGCGAGATGATCGAGGCGGTCTGGATGGACCGCTCGACGTACGCACCCATTCCGCACAAGTTCGAGGCGGGCACGCCGCCGATCGTCGAGGCCATCGGGCTCGGCGCGGCCGTCGACTATCTCACCGGCGTCGGCATGGAGGCCGTAGAGGCCCACGAGCGCACGCTGACGGCCTACGCGCTCGACGCCCTGCGCGAGGTGCCAGGCCTGCGTCTCATCGGTCCTGACACGCTCGAGGAGCGCGGCGGCACGCTGTCGTTCACGCTGGAGGGCATCCACCCGCACGACGTGGGGCAGATTCTCGACGACCAGTTCGGCGTCGCCGTGCGCGTGGGGCACCACTGCGCGCGCCCCCTGCATCTGCGCTTCGGAATACCGGCGACCACGCGGGCGTCGTTCTATCTGTACAACACCACGGGCGAGATCGACGCCCTGGTGCGGGGCCTCCATCACGTTCAGAAGGTGTTCGCATAGCCATGATCGGCGAGTCGATGTACCAGGAGCTGATCCTGGAACACTACAAGCACCCGCAGGGGCGGGGGCTGCGCGAGCCGTACGACGCCGAGGTTCACCACGTGAACCCGACGTGCGGCGACGAGATCACGCTCAGGGTCAAGGTGGGCGACGCCGGCAAGATCCTCGATGTCTCCTACGACGGCCAGGGTTGTTCGATCAGCCAGGCGGCCGCGTCCGTGCTGCACGAGCTGGCCACCGGCTCGACGGTCGAGGAGACGCTCTCCGTGGTCGACGAGTTCACGCGGCTCATGCAGGGCAGGGGCAAGGTGGAGGCCGACGAGGAGGTGCTCGGCGACGCGGTCGCGTTCGCGGGCGTCGCCAAGTTCCCGGCGCGTGTGAAATGTGCGTTGCTTTCCTGGATGGCCTACAAAGACGCTGTAGTGAGGAGCGCTGCCACGTGAGTGAGCGAAGCGAAGGCTTGATGCGACACGGCGGTTCACTCACGACGGCGGAGGAGATGTCATGAGCAAGCCAGTGGAGACCCCGACCGGCTTCGACGGTGACGCGAGCGTCGACGAGGTCATGGAGGCGCTCAAGGACGTCGTCGACCCCGAGCTCGGCATCAACGTGGTCGATCTGGGCCTCGTCTACGGGCTCAATCTCGACCCGTCCGACGGCGGGCAGCCGGTGGCGACCATCGACATGACGCTGACCAGCGCGGCCTGCCCTTTGACCGACGTCATCGAGGATCAGGCCCACTCCGCGCTGGACGGCATGGTCTCCGATGTCAAGATCAACTGGGTCTGGTTGCCGCCATGGGGGCCTGACAAGATCACCGACGAGGGCCGAGAGCAACTGCGTATGCTAGGCTTTAACGTCTGATCTTTGCTGCTGTAACGGCTGGCGTAAAGCGTCGGCCGTTTCAGTGCGTGTGCCAGAGCGGGTTTTGGAAGGTCCGGACCCATCCGGGGAATATCCGATAACATCCCGGCGTTGGCACCAGACGCACCTGACGTCTCATTGCGCGTCTAGCGCCGCCTGCGGCCGGTGCCCCGGTGTGTCCCCCTCATTCTCGACCCGCCCCGACGGCGGGTGCCCTTGAACGTGTACGGCCAGCGCCGTACGTCCCGGCTCGTCCTTTCGCAGAAGTGACGCGCCACTTCGACGGAAAGGCACGACTTTCGTGACCATGCTTGACGCTGTCATGCCCGAGCTCGGCGAGACCACTCCCGAGCCTGGCCCCTCCGAGTTCGAGCTGCTCGGCCTGCCGAAGCCGCTCGTCAACGGGCTGGCCAAGCTGGGTTTCGACAGCCCCTTCCCCATTCAGAGCGCGACGATCCCCGACGTGCTCGCCGGCCACGACGTGCTCGGCCGGGGCCAGACCGGCTCCGGCAAGACGCTCGCCTTCGGCCTGCCCACCATGGCCCGCATCGCGGGTGTGCGGCCCGCCCCCGGCCGGCCCAAGGCCATGATCCTCGTGCCGACCCGCGAGCTCGCGCTCCAGGTGCACGACGCCCTCGAACCTCTCGGCCGCGGCCTCGGGCTGCGCATGAAGGTCATCGTCGGCGGCATGTCCATGGGCAAGCAGATCGAGGCGCTGCGGCGCGGCGTCGACGTCGTCATCGCCACCCCCGGCCGCCTGGGCGACCTCATCAGACAGGGTGAGTGCTCCCTGTCCGAGGTCGAGGTCAGCGTCCTCGACGAGGCCGACCACATGTGCGACCTCGGCTTCTTCCCCGTCGTCACCGAGCTGCTCGCGCAGACGCCGGCCGACGGGCAGCGGCTGCTGTTCTCCGCCACGCTCGACGGCGACGTCGACAAGCTCGTCCGGCGCTTCCTGAAGGACCCGATCACCCACTCCGTGGCCCCCGCGACCTCTCCGGTCGACACCATGGAGCACCACGTGATGCAGGTCACGCGCGACGACAAGTTCGACGTCACGGCCGCGATCGCCAACCGCGAGGGCCGTACGATCATCTTCGTCCGCACCCAGCACGGCGTCGACCGGCTCTGCAAGCAGCTGGCCAGGGTCGGTGTCAAGGCGGGCGGCCTGCACGGCGGCAAGCGCCAGAACCAGCGCACCCGCATCCTCGCCGAGTTCCGCGAGGGCTCCATCGGCGTGCTCGTCTGCACCGACGTCGCGGCGCGGGGCATCCACGTCGACAACATCAGCCTCGTGCTGCACGTCGACCCCCCGCAGGACCACAAGAGCTACCTGCACCGGGGCGGCCGTACGGCCCGCGCCGGCGAGAAGGGCACCGTGGTCACGCTGGTGCTGCCCAACGAGCGGCGCTCGACCGACGCGCTCACCCGGCGCGCCGGCATCCACCCGTTCCGGCTGAAGGTCACGCCGGGCCACCCCAGGCTCGCCGAGGTCACCGGGGCCCGCATCCCGAGCGGTGAGGCCGTCCCCGTCTGGGAGCCCGACGTGCGCAAGCCGCTGCGGCCCCGCCGCGACGGCGGCACCAACGGCTCCGAGCGCCGCGGCCGCCGCCCGCGCCGCGACTTCGACGGTGACCGGCGTCCGCGCCGCCACGACGAGGGCGGCGACCGGCCGTTTGCGTCGGGTGACGACCGCCGCCCGCGCAGGGAGTTCGACGGTGACCGGCGTCCGCGCCGGCACGCCGAGGGCGAGCGTCCCTTCAGCCGCGGCCAGGAGCCTCGTGACGGCAGGCCGCGCGGCGGCTACCGCTCCGACGACCGCCCCTACCGCCAGGACGACCGCGGCCAGCGGGGCGGGTTCCGCTCCGACGACCGCGCTGCCACGGGGCCGCGCTACGCCTCCGACCGCGGCCGCCCGTTCCCGGCCGACCGCGAGCGCGGCTACCGCACCGACGAGCGCGGGCCGCGCGACGGCTACCGCTCGGGCGGCGGGCGCCCGGACGAGCGCGGGTCGCGTGACGGCTACCGCTCGGGGGAGCGCGGCAAGGGCGGCGGCTACCGTCGCAACTCCGGTCGCTACGAGCGCTGACGCCGCTCCGTCCGAACCTCAGGCGCTGCCCGCCGCACCGGACCAGGTGCGGCGGGCGGCGCCGTTTCAGCCCTTCAGGCCGCTGAGCGCGATGCCGCGGGTGAAGTACCGCTGGAAGACCAGGAAGAAGACGATCGTCGGAATCGACGCGAGCAGCCCGCCCGCCATGATGGCGCCCTGGTGGTCGGGCCCGCCGAAGTAGGAGTTGAGCCTGGCCAGCGCGACCGGCAGGTTGGCCATCTCGTCGCTCTGCACGATGATGAGCGGCCAGAGGAAGTTGTTCCACTCCGCGAGGACGATGAAGATCGACATCGCGGCGAGCGCCGGCCGCAGCAACGGCAGCACGATCCTCCACCAGATCCGCCACTCCCCGGCGCCGTCCACCCGGGCGGCCTGGATCAGCTCGTTGGGCAACGACTGCAGAAACTGCACCAGGAAGAAGAGCACGAACGCCTTGGCCAGCGCGGGGACGATGTACGCGGCGTAGCTGTCCAGCCACCCCAGGTTCCGCATGATCACGTAGTTGGGGATCAGCGTGGTCTGCCAGGGCACCATCATCGACGCGATGATCATCAGGAAGATGACCCTGCGGCCCCTGATGTCGTGCTTGGCGATCACATACGCGGCCAGCGAGCAGATCAGCAGCGACCCTGCCGTGATGGTCGTGGTGATGAGCAGGCTGTTGAACAGGAAGCGCCAGAACCCGAAGTCCACCTGGAAACGCTGGAAGATGCCCTGCAGGTGGCCGGGGTTGACCCCTTGAGCGGTCCACTCGGGGTCGTAGAAGTTGGCGAACGTCGGCGACTGCGGCACGAACGACGGCGGCGTCCTGGCCAGCTCGGACGGCGGCTTGAACACCGTGATGAGCAGCCAGTAGAACGGCGCGACCATCGTCAGCGCCAGCAGGTAGAACGGCAGGCGCAGCAGGTGCCCGTTGATCCGTGAGCGCCTGCCCGCGCCGGTCTCCGCCCTGCGCGGCGGCCGCCGGACCGGGGCGGCGGTGTCCATCGGGGCGACGGCCATCACAGCTCCTTCATGGCGCGGCCCACGCGCAGGTTGACGAGGCTCAGCACGAAGATGACCAGGAAGAGCACCCAGGCGATCGCCGAGGCGTAGCCCAGCCTGAAGTGGGTGAATCCCTGGTCGTAGAGGTAGGGGACGATCATCAGGCCCGAGTCGAGCACGCCGCCGATGTTGTTGGCGCCCGTCTGGAAGACGATGTAGACGGCCTCGAACACCTGGAAGGCGCCGATCAGGCCGGTCACCACCACATAGGTGGTGACCGGGCGGAGCAGCGGCAACGTGATGTGCCGGAACTGCCGCCAGGTGGACGCGCCGTCGATCCTGGCGGCCTCGTAGTACTCGTGGGGGATCGCGCCGAGCCCGGCGACGTACAACACCATGCCGTAGCCCATGCCGCCCCATACCGACATCAGCACCAGAATCGGGATCGCCAGGCCCGGGGTGGCCAGCCAGGCCACGGCCTGGCCGCCGAACCAGCTCACGATCGTGTTGCCCAGGCCCACGTCGCTGGGGAAGAACACCCACTTCCACATGAGCATGAGCGCGATGGAGGAGGTCACCGAGGGCAGGAAGAACACCGTACGCATGATCCGGTGCGGCCAGCCGGTGCCGTTGAACGCGAGCGCCAGGCCCAGCGAGAGCAGGGTGCCGAGCACGACCGACGCCACCACGTACAGGCCCGTGTTGCTCAGCGCGTGGTGGAACCTGGTGTCCTCCGCCAACTGCCGGAAGTTGTCCAGGCCGGTGAACGCCGCGGGGTTGATCCCGTCGAACGTGGTGAAACTCAGGTAGAGCGAGTTGGCCAGCGGCCAGATCAGGAATCCCGCGAACAGCGCGAGGAACGGCAGGAGCATCGCGTACGAGGTGCCGTGGCGGCGTAGCCTGCGGCTCAGGGGGACGGGGGAGGCCATGTCGAACTCCTGGATCTCCTGGGATCGAGGGCAGGCCGGGACCGGCCGGCCCCGGCGGGCGGCTACCGGGCGTTGCGCTCCATGACCTCGGCGGCCTCCGCCAGCGCGGTCTTGACGTCCGCCTTGCCCAGGATCGCCGACTGGAGCTGCTTGGCCACGTCGGACGCGCTCTCGTCCCAGCCAGGGCAGCCGGGCGCGGCCTTGCCCGTCCTGATCGCCGTTTCGAAGACCTGAGCCTGCTCGGGTGTGAACACCGAGCCGTCCACGATCTTGTCGGGTCGCGGCGGGATGTAGGAGATGTTCCGCTTCTTGGCCTCGTCCGAGATCGCGGCGATGGCCTCGTCGCTGTACAGGAACGTGACGAAGCCCGCGGCGGTCTTGACGTGCTTGCTGAAGGAGGTCACGCCGATCGCCCTGCCGCCGATGAACGTGGTCGGCCCCGCGGGGCCCGCGGGCAGCGTGGCCATCGCCCACTTGCCCTTCAGCTTCGGCTTGTTGAGGTCGATGCCCTTGGCGATCCAGTTGCCCGCCACCACCATCGCCGTGCCGGTGTCCAGGGCGTCGGAGCCCTCCACGGTGGCGGTGGGCGCGCCGTGCTCGCGGTAGAGGTCCGCCCAGTATTTCAGCGCCTGCTCGGCCTGCGGGGTATCGAGCGAGGGCTTGCAGTCGGGGGTGTAGAACGAGCCGCCCGCCTGGTAGAGGTAGTTGAAGTAGCCGATCCAGTCCAGGTTGCCCCAGTCCTGGCTGTAGGGCTTGCGCACCCCGGCCGCCTTGAGCCTGACGATCGCCTTGGGCAGTTCCTCCCACGTCCTCGGCGGCTCGACGCCGGCCTTCTCCAGCAGGTCGGTGCGGTAGTAGAGGGTCATGGTCGACATGTCCAGCGGCACGCCGAACACCGAGCCGTCGGGGGAGACGGCCGACTCCCACTGGGCGGGCAGCGCCTGCGCCTTGAGTGCGTCGGCGCCGTGCTTGCGCAGATCCACCATGGCGCCCCTGGCGCCGAACTGGATGGTCCAGGTCATGCCGCCGGAGATGATGTCGGGACCGCTGCGGCTGGTGGCCGCCGCCAGCAGCTTGGCGTAGGCGTCGCTCCAGGCCAGGGTCTGCACCTTGATCGTCACGTTCGGATGCTTCTGATGGTAGAGGTCGGCCGCCTTCTGGAAGGTCGCGGTCTCGTCGTCCCCGCCCGTGGACCAGAAGGACAGGGTGGCGGGGGCGTTCTGGGCGGCCTGCTCGGTCTGGGTCTGGCCGCTCGTGGCGCAAGCCGCGCTCAGGGCCGCCAGCAGGATCGTGCTGCACGCTGCCATCGTTCGTCGCATGGGCAATCCGATCTATCGGTCGGAGGGGCTCCGGACCTCCCGCTGGGGCGTGCGGATGTGCGTGGGGCGTTCCGCGACCGGTGCCCGCCTACTGCTGTGGGGATCTCATCACTTAAACGGATAAGTGACAAGAGGCATGCCTGATGGCTCATAGGGCGATGGGATACGGTGCTGTTCCTTGACAACGGTGTCTGAAACGTTCATCACCCGATCCTTTCTCGGTTCATCGCGATCGCGGGCTCTCCTGTTCACTGCCGGGCCAGGGCTTCGGGGGCCGATCATTGCGGTTGAGATAGAGTGCGGTGAATCGTCCGATGTGTCCACGCTGCGTCGGTGCAGCCGTTCCGCGTGGCGGACACCGGGCAGCGCCAGTGCCTGGCGCAGACTAGGCTTGACAGGCACGTCAGCCAATCGACGAGAGAGACCATGAAGACCTTCGAAGAGCTGTTCGCCGAGCTGTCAGAGAAAGCCACGACCCGGCCCGCGGGCTCGGGCACCGTGGCCGCGCTCGACGCCGGCGTCCATGCCATCGGCAAGAAGGTCGTCGAGGAGGCCGCCGAGAGCTGGATGGCCGCCGAGCACGAGTCGGACGACAGAGCCGCCGAGGAGATCTCACAACTGCTCTACCACGTGCAGGTGCTCATGATCGCCAAGGGCATCGGGCTCGACCAGGTCTACAAGCATCTCTAGGGCGCGACGCGCCCGTCACCGGCAAGCCCTGGAGAAGCGACAGAGACACCAAAGGACCTGACATGCTGCGTCTGGCAGTACCCAACAAGGGCGCCCTCAGCGAGGCCGCCCAGAGCATGCTCAAAGAGGCCGGCTACCGGCCGCGCAGAGACAGCAAGGAGCTCGTCGTGGTCGACGAGGCCAGCGGCTGCGAGCTGTTCTTCCTGCGCCCCCGTGACATCGCCGTCTACGTCGGCGAGGGTACCCTCGACGCCGGCATCACCGGCCGCGACATGCTGATCGACTCGGGCGCCCCGGTCGAGGAGATCATGCCGCTCGGTTTCGGCGGCTCCACCTTCCGGCTGGCCGCCATGGCGGGAACGATGGCGTCGGTCAAAGACCTCGACGGCCGGCGCATCGCCACCTCCTATACGGGGCTGCTCGACAAATACCTCTCCGACCAGGGCGTCGACGCACGCGTGATCAAGCTCGACGGCGCCGTCGAGACCGCGATCCGCCTGGGCGTGGCCGACGCCGTCGCCGACGTCGTGGAGACCGGCACCACGCTGCGCAACGTCGGCCTGGAGGTGTTCGGCGAGCCGATCATGCGCTCGGAGGGCGTGCTGATCAAGCAGCAGAGCACACCGGAGACGCAGGGCCTCGACCAGCTCGTACGCCGCCTCCAAGGCGTCGTGCACGCCCGCGACTTCGTCATGATGGACTACGACATCCGCGCCGAGCGCATCGAGGAGGCCATCGCCCTCACCCCCGGCATGGAGGGGCCCACGGTCTCCCCGCTGCACCGCGAGGGCTGGGTGGCCGTGCGCGCGATGGTCCGGCGCAAGGGTCACCAGCAGGTGATGGACCAGCTCTGGGACATCGGCGCGCGGGCCATCCTGGTCACCGACATCTACGCCTGCCGCCTCTGACATTCCCCCGGCACGGGGCACGTGCCGGGGGAAGTCCTGACGCGCCCACCCCGCTTCCCCGCGAAGGGCTGGCCAGGTCCCGTATGCGCCCGCCCGGCTTCCCGCGAATCCGCGGCCGGGTTCCGTCCGAAGGGGGCACCCTGGTCGTCGCGGACCATCCGTGCCCGGCGAAGGCGGTCGGCGGCGAAGGCCCGCGCCAGCGACTGAGATCGGGACGTCCGGATGGGCCGGGGCGCCGCCGACGAAGGCCGCGTGCGAGACCCAGTTGGGGGAGGTCGTCAGCTTCTGATCGTCGTGACCTGCCTGATCAGGTCGGAGACGCGGACGATGCCCAGGCAGCGGTTGAGCTCGTCGGTCACCACCAGGTCGTCGTAGACGCGGGCCGCGTCCCTGCCCGCCGCCTGCATGGCCGCGACCGCCGGGGTCGTCCGCGGGACCGTGCGCGGCCGGTCGGCCAGCCGCCGCGCCGGCTTCGCGCCGTGCAGGGCGTGCCCGTAGCGGGCGGCGAACGACAGCAGGAATCGGCTGCGATCCAGGCTGCCCTTGGGCCGCTGGAAATCGTCCACCAGGATCACGCTGGTGATCGTCGGCTCGTGCCCGAACGCCGCCACCGCCTCCTCCGCCCTCGCCGCCTCCGGGAGCGTCACGGCCGGGATCAGCAGTTCCTGCACGCGCGGGCCGAGCATCACCGTGGCGGGCGACTCGTCGGTGACGGGCAGCGGCACTCGCACCTCGCCGTCGGGGCCGGGGGCGAGCAGGGGGCCCTGCGCGAGGCGTACGCCGAGGCCGCGGACCACCGCCACCTGCGGCTCGCGCTCGACGCCCGGGGCCAGGACGTGCGCGCCGATGCCGCGGGACAGCGACACCACCGCGCGCGCCACCGCGGTCGCCCGGTGGTCGGCGGGGATGCGCGCCACCAGTTCGGGGCCCAGGGCCAGCAGGTACGGCGACGTCTCCGTGAGCAGGTCGAGCGCCGCGCCGCCGGAGCCGATGTCCGCGAAGCCGAGCAGGTAGCCGATCGTGCGCAGGCCGTCCAGCCCGGCCCTGAGCAGCGGCCGGTCCTGCTCGTGGGCCGCTCCGGTGAGCAGCAGGATCGCCTCGCGCGGGTGTCTGCCCGCCCTTCTGAGCGCCTCGTGCAGGGGAGCCAGCGCGCCCGCGCCTGACAACACCACCCGGATGGGCAGTTCGAGCACCATGGGCAGCGGGGCCGCCCGGAGGACGCCGGCGGAGTCGACGACGGCCGGGTGCGCGATGACCGCCCCGGTGTCGAGATCCACCATGGGGCTGGTGAGCAGGGAGGACACGTACAGATGGTGCTGGAGCCACATCCGCCGCAGAAGCCCCGCGAACCAAAGTTAACCGACATTTCCGCTTGGGTTCTCACCCGCCCTGACAACGATGGTGTCGGCCGGCATTTCGGGGCGGGTGTCCGGCTGTGGTGGTGTCGGCTGGGTTTCCGGCTGTGGGTGCGTGTCCGGCCGTGGTGGTGTCGGCTAGCCTTCCGACCATGAGCGCGCGTCCGGCCGGCGGCGGCGGCCGGTGGGTGATTGTGCCGCCGGAGCGCCTGCACCCGTGGATCGACGGGTTCGCCGGCCGCCACGGACCCTTCTCCGCCTCGGGGGACGACCGGGTGGTCCGGTTAATCGCCGACGACGGCGCGCTGGCCGAGCTGCACGTGCCCTTCCCGCCCATGACGCCCCCGGGGCCGCCGCACGTCACCCGGCTGGTCGCCCACGCCTCGGCGGAGCGGCGGGTGGGAGTGTTCCTGGTGCGGCTCGGCGGGTACGCCGCCGGTGTCTTCCACGGCTCCGCCCTGGTCGCGTCGAAAGTGGGGTCACGGCTGGTGCAGGGGCGCACGGCGGCCGGGGGATGGTCCCAGCAGCGCTACGCCCGGCGGCGGCGTAAGCAGGCGGCCGAGGCGTTCGACGACGCGGTGGCGACGGCGGTGCGGGTGCTCTCGCCACACCTGGCGGAGCTGGACGCGGTGGTGCTCGGCGGGGACCGGCGGGCGGTCGACGCGCTGCGGCACGACCGGCGGCTCGCGCCCCTGCTGGCCCTGGAGACCGAGCCGTTCCTGGTGGTGCCCGATCCGAAACTGGCGGTGCTGAAGGACACTTCGGCCACGTTCCGCGCGGCCCGCGTCCGCGTGGTCGACCCGCCCTGATCCTCCACGCTCGCACCGTGCGGGTCCGTCGTTCGGCGCGGTCGGCAAC
>NZ_SMKP01000160.1:0-25766 GCF_004349015.1 Nonomuraea diastatica | reverse complement strand
GGGCGGGTTCGGGCAGTGGCCGGACCTCGAGCACGTCTTTGATCCGGCCGACCGCGCGGCCGGCGCTCTGCAGATCGTCGAAGCCGTGGCCGAGCGCCGCCACCGGAGCGGTCAGTCCCAGCCCGAGCAGCAGGAACGGCAGCAGATCCGCCGGGGCCAGGCCACCGGACGTGATCAGCGCCGCGCCACCGATCAGCACGATGAGCAGCACGAACGGCGGCGACAGCGCCAGCTGCATCCCGGCGGCGATCACGGACATGCCGCGCACCCAGCGGGAGAAGATGCTGACGAAGTCGTCGGCGGCCGTCAGGAACGTGCGGTGGGCGCGCTCCCCTCCGCCGAACGCCTTGACCACCGAGATGCCTTGCACGAACTCGACGACGGAACTGGCGATCCGTCCCATGGCCGCGTCGTAGGCCTCCTGCTCGCGCGTCCTGGCGGGCAGCATCAGCAGCGGGACCAGCGCTATCGCCAGCACCACCGGGATCAGCGCGATCAGCGTGAGCCGCCAGTCGACGGTGAACAAGTAGATCAGCGACACCAGCGGCACCACGAACGCGGCGACGAGCTCGCCGGGGGCGTGGGCGATGAACGGGTGCACGGCGCTCACGTCCTCGCCCACCACCTTGGCCAGCTCGCCGGTGCGGCGCCGGGAGAACCATCCGATCGGGACGCGTCCCAGCGACGCGGCCAGCTGCCGGCGGAACGTCAGTTGCACCCGGCTGTCGAGAACATGCCCGAGTCCCGACGACGCGGCGGTGAACAGCAGCCGGACGAGCAGGCCGGCCGCACCCGCGGTCACCACGGTCCAGACGTGAGCGTGGTCGATCGGGCCGGGCGACAGCAGGGTACGGCCCAGTTCGACGACCGCCAGCAGCGGGGCCAGACCCGCGAGCGCGCCGATGACCTGCAGGATCACCACGGCCGCGAAACTCCGCAGATGAGGGCGCAACAGCTGTGTCATGCTCTGTCCCGCCGCGGAATCGGCATCCGGTTGCTCGATCGTCTGAGCGAGGTCGGTGGTGGTCATCGTTCTCCGGTCTTCGTCGATCTCGTCACGACCCGGTCCGTGGCCGAGCCGATGGCGGATGAGGGGGCGGCGGATGAAGGGGCAGGGTGCGAGCGGGCCGGCCTGGGCTTCTAGGCTCCGGTCCGCATCTCCAGGCGGCTGCCTCGCGGCAGGGTGACGGCCATGATGTTGCTGGGGACGTCCAGCTCGATGCGGTGCCACCGCCCGCGCGGGACGATAGCAGCGGTGCCGGTCACCAGGTGGATCTCGCCGCCTTGGCGCAGGTGGATGGAGGACTCGAAGAGATCGATCGGGGTGACGGTCATGCCGCAACGACCTTCCTGCGAAGAGTTTTCAGCCCGCTGGTTGGGATCGCCTGCGACCCGTGGAAGGTGCCGGGCCGCACTCGCCCTTGGCGCAGGTCGTGCGCATGCTGCGCCCGGGCCGGTCTCGAGAACTGGCGGATCTGCTCGTCGGTCGGCGGCCACGGCGTGGGGCCGATGGCGGCGGACCCCGCCGCGATGAGGGCGTCCAGGCTGGGTCCGGTGTTGATGAGCACGAGCGCAGTCACCCGATCGGGTCGTCGCCCGGCGAGGATGGTGGCGACCACGCCGCCGCGGAGGCGGCCCCGTGGATGGGGACGAGTGCGGGGGCATCGTGGGGGCGGTCCTGGCACACGTAGACGTCGCCGTCGTCCAGGGTCGGGGCCGAACTCTCCGCGGTGCCGTCCGGGAATGGTCATGAGCCCACTGTCGCGGCCGGTGTGCGCCGGTGGATTGGACAAATGTTCCCCTCGCTCGGCCCTCTAGCATGGGAGCATGCGGTCCACCGTGCGCGAACGTGACGATGCCTTGGCGTGGGACGTCGCATCCTCAGTGCGGCGCAGCCGTGTGACGGGTGTCACCATGGCCGGCTTCCGTGACCGGGGCACGGCTCCGGAGGGTCACCGGCTGATTCCGCACCCGGCCGTGACGCTGGCCCTGGACTTGGGGGCCGGCCCGCCCGTCGTCGAGGACGTCGCCGGGCGGCGGCACCGGGGAAGTCTTGTCGCCGGGCTCGGGCTCGGCGGCGCGGTGTGGGTGCGAGGCCAGACCATCGCGTGTGTTCAGGTGCGCCTTTCCCCCGTGGTCGCCCGCGCGATTCTGGGCATCGGCCCGGCCGAGCTGGACGGCTGCGTGGTGACGCTGGACGACCTGTGGGGCAGGCAGGCATCGCGGATCAGCGAGCAACTGGGCGAGGTCTCCTCCTGGCAGGATCGCTTCGCGTTGATCGAGGCGTTGCTCGCCCGTCGGCGTGAGGCGGGGTCGCCGGTCGAGCCGGAGGTGGCCTGGGCCTGGCAGCGGATCGTGGCCAGCCGCGGCCTGGTTCGGGTGGAGCGGCTGGCGGCCGATCTCGGATGGAGCCGCAAGCGCCTGTGGTCGCGATTCCACGCGCAGATCGGCCTGCCGCCCAAGCGCGCCGCGAAGCTGGTCCGCTTCGACCATGCCGCCCACCGCCTGGCCGCGGGGCACGACGCGGCCGGGGTCGCGGCGGACGGCGGCTACGCTGACCAGTCCCACCTGCATCGGGATGTCATGGAGTTCGCCGGGGTGACCTCCGCGGCCGTGGCCCACGAGCCATTTCTGGCGGTCGACGACGTCGCCTGGCCCAACCACGGAGCACCCGACCAGCCCGGCGCTGCCGATCGAGCGCACGTGGCGTGACCGCCCTGCGCGAGAGGACGGACGTCGGCTGCGGATCTACGGCGGCGGGGTGGATCGGCGGGATGCCGTCGTCGACCAGCACGACCGCTCTGCCAACCCGGTCACGCCGCGGAGGTGCTCGGGTAGGCGGTCCGATCGATCAACGCCACCCGAACTCCCGGAAACCGTCACCAATCAGCGCGAACCTTCAGATCCCAGCGACCGATTGACATCAAGCCCTCGGCCCGTTTCCGCCGTATTCCGGTGGCACCCGAGTGGCTGCGTTGATCTGGTCGGCGTGGGACCCGGCGAGGGTCTTGGGGGCCATCCTGCCGAACGTGAACGCTTGCGAGTTCCCAGTTCAGAGCTTTGGGCGCTGTTGGATCTTCCACCGCAGTCTTGGGGCGGCGAAGCCCGCCCGTCAGCACGATGTGGGCAGGCCACCCAGCGCGGCGAAACGCTCACCGAACGCCGGAACAGGAAAGGTAAACGTCAAGCTACGTGGGGGAGGACCCTGCCAGCCCATCACGGAAGGCGATGGCCGCCGCCTCGGTGCGGGTCGCCGCGCCCAGTTTCGTCAGGATGTGGGAGACGTGCACGCCCGCCGTACTCGGCGAGATGTGCAGCCGAGCGGCGATCTGCCGGTTGCTCAGGCCCTCGGAGATCAATCTGAGCACGTCATGCTCACGCTCCGTGAGCCCGTCATGGGCCGGTCGGGGCCGCCCGAGCAGGGCGATTTCCCGGGTGAGCGGCGTGGCGCCCAGGTCTTGGGCCAGCCGCGCGGCTTCCTTGAGGCGGGCCGTTCCGCCCGGCCGGTCGCCCGCTGCCAGCGCGGCTCGCGCGCCGTGGAACAGGCTCAGCGCCAGCTCATACGGCTGCCGCAGCTCCCGCCAGGCCGCCACCGCGTGGTCCCAGCCGTCGTCGTCGAGCAGCGCGTGCAGCATGATCTGCCAGGCCCGGTCGAGCCGCCCGTCCACGCCGAGCGCCGCATCGGCTGCAGCGAGTTCGGCCTGCCGTTCCGCGACCCGCTGCCGTAGTCCCTCGCCGGTGCCGTGGGCGAGCCGTGCCCGCTGCGCAAGCGCGCCGGCGACCAGAACCGGCCGGGCGTCGCTGCTGTAGATCCGGGTGAGCGCCGGATCGGCCAGCGCCCGGTCCAGGAACAGGTCGGCTCGCTCCTGGTCGCCCTGGGCGACGGCGAGCAGGCAGAGCAGCTGATAGCGGGGGAACAGGCTTCCGCTGCCGGCGTGCTCCACGGCCGCCGCGGCGTCGGCCGCCGCGGCCACATCCCCGCGCAGCAGCGACAGGTAGCCGTCGAGGACGCGCAGGGCCTGCCGCGACAGCGGTGGCGGATCCTCCTGGAGGCTGTCTCGCAGGACGGCGGCCGCCTCGTCCCACTCCCCGGCCAGGATCAGGCTGCGCCCGGCGTAGCGCGCGAGTTCGGCGCCGCGGCTGCGGCCCAGCCCGTACCGGCGGGCGTGGCGGATGCCGTCGCGGGCCGCATCGATGGCGCGGTCCTGGTCGCCGGCCTTGGCGTGCAGCGTGGCCTCGTACATCGGGACGGTCATGAGCAGGTCATGGCTGTCGAGCCGCTCGGCGAGCGTGCGGGCCTGCGCCAGCATTCCGAGGTCGCGCGTCATGGACCCGACGCCCAGCAGCCCGCGGACCGTGACCGTGGCATCGCCGGTGCGCCGGCCGATGCCGAGCGCCTCCTCGAACAGGTCGCGAGCCCTGTCCGTCTCCGGCAGCAGGCCCATGGCCAGCACCCCGAGCAACCGCCCCCGCTGGACGCTGTCGGGGGCGGCGGGCAAGAGTTCCAGGGCTCGTTCCCAGTCGGAGACCCCGGTCGCGTTCAGCCGGTGCCGCAGCCTGCCCCGGTGCTCCAGCAGCTGGGCGGCCCGCTCGGGCTCGCGCCGCTCGTCCACGGCGGCCAGCCCGGCGGTGGCGTAGTCGACGCCGCGAGCGTAGTCGCCGCTGAGCATGCAGGCCTCCGCCGCGCCGGTCAGGACGTCGATCCTGTCGCCGCCCGGCCTTGCGTCCGGGTCCCAGAGTTCGAGGACTTGGTCCAGCATGCGGACCTGCTCCTCGTAGGCGTAGGTGCTGCGCGCCTGGGCCGCGGCCAGATATCCGGCGGACAGGGCCAGCCCGCGATCCCCGGCGGCGTAGGCGTGCGCGGCCAGCTCCGCGTGGGCGCCGGAATCGCGCAGGGCCTCGGCGTAGCGTGCGTGCAGGCGTGCCCGCTCGCCTGGCAGCAGGTCCTCGTACACCACGTGCCGGATCAGGGCGTGGCGAAAGTCGTAGCCGTCCCCTGCCGTGAGGAGCAGGCTGCGGTCGACGAGCTCGCGCAGCAGGGCATCCAGCCCGGCCCCGTCCTGCCCGGCCACCTCCGCCAGCAGCCGGTGGCCGACCCGGCCGCCCGCCACCGAAGCGACGCGCAGCAGCTCGCGAGCCGGGTCCGGCAGCGACCGTGGGCCGTAGAGCAGCAGGGTGCGCAGGCTGTCCGGAGTCCGCTCGCCGGCGCGGGCGAGGGCCTCGACGAACAGCGGGTTGCCGTCGCTGCGTTCGTGGACGCGGCGTACGGTGGCCGGGTCCGGCTCGGCGCCGAGGATCGCGGCCAGCTGGCGGCCCACGCCCTGCCGATCCAGGCGGTCCAGCCGCAGCGTGGTGGTGCGCGGGCGGCGGGAGAGCTCAGAGAGCAGCGGCCCGAGCAGCCCGTCGCCGGTTTCCGGCGGCCGGTAGGTGACCGTCAGGAACACGCCCGCCTGGGTCAGGTTCCTGGCAAGGAAGCCGAGCAGCTCGCGGGTGGCGGCGTCGGCCCAGTGCAGATCCTCGATCGAGACAACGACCGGCCGGTCCGCGGCCACCCGCTCGACCAGCGTCAGGACCTCCTCGTACAGCTGGTGCTTGCCGCCTTCCGCGTCGCCCGCCTCGCCGAGCTCCGGAAACCAGCGGGCCAGCTGGCGGTAGGGCCCTGGCAGCACCCCTTCGACTCGGATCAGCCTGCGCAGCACTGTCACGAACGGCGCGTACGGCAGGCCGTCGCTGCCCAGCTCCGCGCAGGCGCCCTCGACCACCCGCACCCCCGAACCCAGCGACCGGGCGAACTCCGCGAGCAGCCGCGACTTGCCGATCCCGGCCTCCCCGGCCACCAGCGCCACTGCCGGCCCCTGCTCGACAGCTGTGTCCAGGGCCGCCGCCAGCGCCGACAACTCCTCGCCCCGGCCGACGAACACCGGACTGACCACGCGCTCCGCCATCACGGCGCCAGCATATAAATACACAGATCACTCGATGTGCGGTGCCTGTTTACCCGGCCACGCTCGAGGCATGACAGTCACCTACCCGCTGCGGACCATCGGCGCCCACGAGCTCGACGCATGGGCTCGCATGATCACCACGACCTACGGCCAGGACTGGTACGAGGGCGGCCTCAGGAACGCCGCCTCCTCTATCGAACCCGAACGCACGATCGCCGCCTACGACGGCGAGGAGATCGTCGGCGGCGCGTCGATCTACGGTCGCGTCATGACGATCCCCGGCTCGGCGGCGCCCGTCTCCGTGCCCGTCGCCGGCATCACGCTCGTCGCGGTCCTGCCCACGCACCGGCGCCGCGGGATCCTCACCGCGATGATGCGCAAGCAGCTCACCGACCTGCACGAATCGGGCGGCGAACCGATCGCCGCGCTCAACGCCGCCGAGGCCACGATCTACGACCGCTTCGGGTACGGCGTCGCCAGCCACGTGGCCGAGATCCAGGGAGACAAAAGGTTCATGGCTCTGAGGCCCGGCACCGACCTCGGCGACGGAACGATCCGCCTGCTCGGCCGCCAGGAGGCCCGGCCGCTGCTGGAGAAGGTCTACGACACCGCCCGCCGCAGTGGGGTCGGGTGGGTCGACCGTACGGAGAAGTTCTGGGAGGCCCGGCTGGCCGACGGCGAGCGCATGCGTGAGGGCGGGACGGCACTGCGCTTCGCCTTCCACCTGGATCCCGGCGGCGAGGTCACCGGCTACGCCTTCTACCGCTCCAAGCCGCGGCTGGTGCAGGTCATCGAGGTCGCGGCCACCACCAGGCAGTCGTACGCCGCTCTGTGGCGCTACCTCATCGATCTCGACGCTCACGCCGGCCTCGCCTACGACGGTGCCGTCGACGAACCGTTGAAGCACCTGCTGGCCGACCCGCGCGCGGCTCGCACCACCGTGATCGACAACCTCTGGGTCCGCTTGGTGGACGTGGAGCGGTCGCTGGCGGCACGCCGTTACTCGATCCCGCTGGACCTGGTCCTGGAGGTCCAGGACACGTTCTGCCCGTGGAACGCAGGGCGCTACCACCTGCGTGCCGACGGGGAGTCCGTCACCTGCGAACGCACGCAGGCCCAGTCTGACCTGCGGCTGACCTCCGCCGAACTGGGTGCGGCCTATCTGGGTGGCACCACCCTGTCGTCCCTGGCGGCCGGGGGCCGGGTCGAGGAGCTGCGCCCCGGCGCGGTCACTGCCGCCTCGCTCGCCTTTCGTGGCGAGCGCGAGCCCTTCCACCCCTCGGGCTGGGCCTTCCCCGCCTTCTGACGGGCGGGTTTCGAGACCGAGGACGTCGCCTGGCAGTCCTTACTGGGCCGCTGCTTCAGATTCGCTCCCTCGGGTCATCGCCGCTCTACCAGCCTTGGGGGAGAGCCCCGGTGCGGGCCGCCATGGCCTTCCCGCTGCGTCACCCCGCCGTCGCGGGCATCGTGGTCGGTATGCGCTCGGCTCAGGAGGTGCGGCTCGATGCCACCGCGTTCTCAGCCCGCGTCCCGGCGCGGTTGTGGTCTGATCTGCGCGACGAGGGCCTGTCTTGTTGATCGCGTGGGAGATGCGGCTTGGAGTGAGTCCAGTGGGCCAGTTCGCTCATGCGCATGATCCGGTCCGGGCTCAGCGGCACCTACACCATCGACCCGGCGCACAGCCGTTTCGGCTTCGTGGCCCGCCACGCGATGGTCAAGCACGTCGGCGACGCCGGCTTCGAGGTGACCGGCCAGTTGACCATCCGCGGTGTCACCCGCGAGATCACCATCCCGCTCGAGTTCGCCGGCACCGCCGTCGATGTTCAGGGCTTGACCCGGGCCGGTTTCGAGGGCAGCACCGTGATCAACCGCAAGGACTACGGCGTCAGCTTCAACGCCGTCCTGGAAACCGGCGGCGTGATGATCTGCGAGAAGATCACGCTCGAGTTCGACCTGTCCGCCGTCAAGAACGCCTGAAAGCCGCATCATGCCTACTCTCAGGACCCTCATCCCCGCAGCTGTCTCACCCTCAGCGCCGCCGCCGCACCCGCCTCGCCAGCCGAAGCCGCCCCCACCTGGCGCGACTACCTGGGGCACCGCCGCCCAATGGCCCGCCCCCAGCACCGCCTACTACGGCCCTACCTGGTCCGAGGAAGGCTTCGCCCACCAGACGCTGCGGCGGATCTCCGCCTCAGCGCAGGCGGCACCGCCGTACGGATCGAACTTTCCAACGTCTACGGCAAGACACCGCTGACGATCGACGCGGCCGCCGCCGCGAAGGCCTTGAAGGGCGCCGCCACCGGCGCCGCATCGCCCCTCACCTTCAACGGCCGTTCCGGCGTCGTCATCCCGCCGGGCCGGGAACAGCTCAGCGATCCGGTACGGCTCCGCCTGCGAAACCTGGACAAACTGGCCATAACCCTGCGTTTCCATCAGCCCACGGGTCCGGCCACCTTCCACCACTTCGCCCAGGCCACCTCCTACCTCACAGCCGGTGACCACCTCACCGATCCCAGTCCCGCAGCCTTCACCAGCACCGGCAACTCCTGGTACTTCCTCGCCGGCGTCCAGGTCAGCGGCGGCAGGGCGACGCTCGCGTCGCCCTGTTCGGCGACTCCCTCACCGACGGCGTCGGCTCCACCATCGGCGCGGACAACCGCTACCCCGACCAACTCGCCGAACGCCTCGCCGCCCGTCCCGGCCGCTGGGGGCGGTCAGAGAGATTTGGAACGGAATCCGGCGTTGACGGGGTTCCCGCTGGGGGAGAGCTGGGAGCCGTCAGACGGTGAAGACGCGCTCGACTTCGTCGCGTTGGGTGTGCAGGTCCCAGTAGAGAGGGGCGATCTCCTCGGCCTCCGCGGTCGGGGCTCCGGGAGGGCCGCCCGCGCCGATCCACACGCCGATGGCGACGTGCGCGGCCTGGATACCGGTGCCGGCCAGCTCCTTGTGCAGGTTGAGCACCCAGTTGCGCAGTGCTGCCTGGGCGGCGTTGACGTTGCCGAGCATCGGGTGGGGGTCGACCGAGCCGCCTCCGTTGGTGTAGAGCAGGGTGCCCGCGCCGGCCTCACGCATCGCGGGGAGGACGGCCTGGGTGGCGGTGATGGCGCTGTAGAGCAGCAAGTCGATCAGCCCCTGCACATCGGACGGGTTGGTCTGGGACGGGGAGGCGAGGGCCATGGAGCCGATGCTCGGGGCAGGGGAGTGCTCCAGGACATCGATGCCGCCGAAGAGAGTGGCGGCGTCCTTGAGGGCCTGGGCCAGCGCGTCGTGGTCGAGCACGTCCGCCGGGAACGCGGCGGCGGTGATGCCCTCTGCGGTGAGCTGGCCGGCGAGGTCGTCGAGCTTGGCTCGGTTGCGGGCGATGAGAGCGACTTTGTAGCCCTGGGAGCCGAAGGTGCGGGCGATGGCGAGGCCCATGCCGGGGCCGGCGCCGACGATGGCGAGAGTAGGCATGATCAGTTCACTTTCCATTGAGTACGGGGTCAGGAGGTTCAGGTCCTCCAGTGAGAAGACGGGCTCGGCCCGGCCGAAGTAGGTGCGGAAGATCGCCTCCACGCCGCCCGGTTCTTCCCCTCGGCGGAGGCGTGCGCGAGGAACTCGTGCGCCAGGTCGGTGTTGCCGACCGTGTTGTCCAGTACTCGGTACGGGCTCAGGCCCTCGTTCTCGGCCAGCGCTTCGATCCGCCGGGTCGAGGCCTCGGCCTGACCGCTGCCCATGCCGTACCGACCCTGCAGAGCGTCACGGACGGTGAAGGTAGGGCCCTCGGGGAAGCCTCTGCCGAGTGGGAAGGACCGGTGGACCACCTCCACGTGCTCGCCGTGCTCGAACCGCTCGGCGGCTCGCTCCAGGCGATGACTGCCCAGCCCGCACCAGGGTCAGGTCACCTCGGACCAGATCTCGACCTTCATAGCATCCCCTCCGATTCCTACTATTTGTGCGTAACGTCAAGATAGGACAGTATGGAGAGGCTTACAAAAGGCACATCACTGTGCGTCACGGAGGGGAATGTGCGTCATGGAGCACGCAGGGGGATCGGCGGCCGCCGCGAGCCGGGGGCCCTGCGCGGCGATCCCGGCCGACCAGATGGCCTTCATCCGCCAGATCCTGGACCGGGTCGGCGACAAGTGGAGCATGCTGATCATCGCAATCCTGGAGGACGGCACCCTGCGCTACACCGACCTGCAGCGCGATGTCCCCGGCATCTCCCAGCGCATGCTCAGTCACACCCTGCGCCAGCTTCAGCAGGACGGGCTGATCACCCGCACGGCCTACGCGGAGGTCCCGCCGCGCGTGGAGTACACCCTCACCCCCCTCAGCCGCGGCCTGCTCGACATCATCAAACAGCTGATCGGCTGGGCCTCCGACCACCACGACGAGATCCGCGCCCACCGCGACCGCGCCGCAGCCGGGTCCTGACAAAGGTAGCCGTTCAATACCACACCGCCCGCTTCCGGCTCGTGCCCTCGCTCGCCAAGGCGCTCAACGTCCCCATCCCGCCCCTCCGCAAGCCGGGAGGTCAAGGCTCTGCCGCAGCACGCTGGTGACGTAGAACGGCAGCGTGAAGGCGACCGGTCCGAAGCTACCGTCCTCAGGTCCAGGACGGCGCCTGACCGCCGCGCGACCGTACGGCCGCCCCCTCCATGGCGCCTGAGGACTGCCTATGCGTGCTTCGCCTCGCGCGCGGGTCACGTCAGTGCTCCGCCCCGGTCAAGGATGGCGTGCAGGTGGTAGCGCCTGCCACGGAGTGACCGCACGCCAGGAGTGCTGGAGAAGAGGTCGTGGAGCTCGTCGTGCGCGCCGGTGGTTGCGGCCTGCTGATGTGCCTCCTGGCTGGTCCATTCTGTGTGCAGCAGCACGCGTGAGCCGTCGGTGCTGAGCAGGAAGTGCGCCCGGCCCGCTCCTGGCTGGTGGGCGTCCTCCGGCTGAGCCGCGATCAAGGAGTCGACGAAGTGGCGCTGGCGCTCCGGGCCGTCCACGTCGAAGGCGGCGGTGACGAGGCAGTGCACGGAGGCGGGCAGGGACGGGCCGGCGAGGCTTGGGCCATCACGTGTTGCCGGTGGCGGTCGCCCGCGTATGGTGACCTTCTTGCCGCGGGCGGCGTACTTGGTTTCGATCGCGTCCAAGGCTGCGACGGAGGAGGCGTCCCAGCTGTGGGGGTGGCGACACGACGGCGACGGTGACGAGGGTTTCGCCGTGGGAGGATGGCAGGGCGCCCTTGTGTCCACGGTGGGCACAGCCGGCCCGGCGCCGGGCGTGATGGCGGTCAGGATGGCGATGGACACCAACGACGCGGGCACCGCCTTGGTGATGCGAGGGAAGAACACCATCAGTGCCAGCCCACCGATCACCAGCGGATATACCGGCCACGGCACGCCGGTGAGCTCGGGCACCTGGGCCATGAACATCAGGATGGCAAGCGCGTTGACGAAGCCGATGATCACGCTACGGGGCACGAACCGCATCGGCCGAGCCAGACCGAGCGCATCCAGCACGACGCAGCCGCCCGCGTAAGCGCTTCATCCCAGCGATGGAGCAGGCCTGACGGCGCCACAGCGACCGCCACACCAGCACACGGGTCCTCGATCTGTCGGCCCTCTGCGCCAGGATGGCCCCATGCGCCTGGTAACCGATGAGGAGCGCCGCGCCCGGTTGGGCGTGCGGCACGCTCTCGCACCCACGGCCAAAGCGGCCTCTCCCGAGGAGGCCGCCCGTGCGGTGGTGTGTCTACACTCCACCGACCCGCCGAGCGTGCACTTGTCCTGCTGGGCACGGGTCGACGCGCTCGACATCGACGACGTCGAACGGGCGCTCTACGACACACGCTCCCTCATTCGACAGCAGTCGATGCGCGAGACCCTGTTCGTGTTCCCCCGCGATCTTGTGCCGGCGGTGTGGGGAAGTGCCTCGGCCCGGGTGGCCGCGGCCCATCGCAAACGACTGGTCAGGGACCTCCAACGCTGGGGGCCGGCCGCTGAGGGGCAGGAAGCCGCATGGCTCGCGACTGCGGAGGAGGCGGTGCTGGCATGCCTGGCCGACGGCGTGCCGCGGTCGTCGAAGCGGGTACGCGAGGAAGTGCCCGAGGTCGCCGGTGTCATGGAGCAGGCTTCGGACAAGTCCTGGGGAGGACGGATCGCGATCGCTCCGCGAGTGCTCACCCAGCTGAGCCTGGACGGCGCGGTGGCGCGCGCGGCCAACGCTGGAGCCTGGTACACGAGTCGCCCGACATGGACGACGACACAGGCGTGGTGGGAGGACGAGGTGCCCGAGGCGCTTGCGGCGCGGCAGGGCTATGCCGAGTTGGTGTCCCGGTGGCTGTGGTCCTATGGCCCCGGCACCGTCGACGACCTCGCTTGGTGGCTGGGCGCCACCAAGTCCGCAGTCCGCACCGCGCTGGACGACATCGGCGCGCAGCGGGTGTCCCTGGACGACGGCTCGGTCGGGTGGCTGCGCGAGGACGATCTCGCCCCGGTCGTCGCCGCCGAGCCGTGGGTCGCGCTCCTGCCGTTGCTCGATCCGGCCGTGATGGGCTGGAAGGCGCGCGCCTTCTACCTCGGTGCGCACGCACCCCAGTTGTTCGACAGTGCGGGCAACGCCGGGACCACCGCCTGGGTCGACGGACGCGTCGTCGGTGCATGGGTGCAGGATCCCGGCGGTGTGGTCGAGCTGCGCCTGCTTGACGACGATGTCTCCCCGCAGGCCCGCGAGGCGTTGGCGGCCGAAGCGCGGCGGCTCAGCGCGCGGCTCGACGGCCAGCGGGTGTTCACCGTCTACCCCTCACCGGCCATGCAGCCCGGCGCCGGGCGTTGACGCAAAGGGGCCACGGGTAAGCCGGGGGCCTGGGGCGGTGCGTGTTTCCTCCGTGTCCGCTGCTCCGGGTCGGCACCGCCCGGTTCTGCGCCTCTGAAGACCGTTGCGCGGGTCACGGAGGCGGCGGTGAGGCGTCGTCCCCAGGCGCGCATGTAGGCGATGGCTTCCGGTGGGCCGTGAACCACAACGGGGGCGTCGAGCGCTCCGATGCAGAAGGTGGCCCAGTCCAGGGAGTCGGCGGCGATCTCCACCCGGCACGAGGTGTCGTCGATGGGTTCCACCGTCCCGTAGTGCGCGATCTCCTCCCGCACTCGTTCGGCGGGGGCCCCGACCGTGGCGCGGACGGGATACCTGGCGGGCATCGCCCTGATCCGGGCGCGCACGTACTCGATGGGATCGTCGGCGGGGAGGGAGCGGGGGGCGAACGTCGTGCCGGTGCGGCTCGCATCACCGACGCGGTCGACGCGGAAGGTGCGCCAGTCGGCCCGGTCGAGGTCCCAGGCGATGAGGTACAGGCGGTTCTCGGCGCGGACGATGTGGTGCGGGTGGACTGTCCTGGCCGCGGTCTGGCCGGTGCGGGTGCGGTAAGCGAACTCCACCGTCTCGGTGTCGCGGCAGGCCAGGGCGAGGGTCGTCAACGAGGCGACATCGGTGATGCCCACGCGTGCCTCGGGGTTTCGGGCCGGGACAGCGACGGCGCGGAGGCTGTCGATGCGGCGTCGGATCCGCACGGGAAGCACCTGGACGATCTTGGCCATGGCGCTCAGCGCGGCGTCGGCTGACGTCGGGGAAGGGCCGGAGGTGATCTCTTGGAGCCCCATGACGATGGCGGCGGCCTCGTCCTCGCTGAGTATTAGGGGCGGAAGCGAGGCGCCGGGGCTGAGTTGGTAGCCGCCGCCGGTGCCCCGTGTGGCGGTGATCGGATACCCGAGCTCCTGGAGGCTGTCGATGTCGCGGCGGAGCGTGCGCTGGCTGACGCTGAGGCGGCGCGCGAGCTCGTGGCTGGGCCAATGGCGCCGGTTCTGCAGCAGTCCGAGGAGTTCGAGGACGCGGGTGCCGGTCGACATGAGCCCACTCTAGGCCCACTTGTGGCCATATAGCGGCCACAAGCCCCGTGATGATGGGAACCGCCACCGAAGCGGGAATGGAGCGTACGCCGACACATGATCAGCACTGCCAATCTGTCCCGGAGCTTTCGGGCTCCCGACGGCGACGAGGTCCACGCCGTCCGGGGCATCGACCTCTCCGTGGCGCACGGGGAAACGGTCGCCGTTCTCGGCCCCAACGGCGCGGGAAAGAGCACGCTCATGCGGATGCTCTCGACGCTGCTCCCACCCACGGGCGGCACCGCGCGTCGCCGGCTTCGACGTGCGGACCCAGGCTCCGCTGGTGCGCGAGCGCATCGGCTACGTCGGCCAGGGCAACGGCGCCGGGCACACCCAACGGGCCCTGGACGAGGTCGTCACCCAGGGCCGCATCTACGGCCTCGACCGGCCCGCGGCCCGCGCCCGAGCCGCCGAACTGCTCTCGGTGCTCGGTCTGGAACAGTTGGCGCGCCGCAAGACGCAGGCGATGAGCGGCGGCCAGCGGCGGCGCCTCGACCTGGCGATCGGGCTGGTACACCTCCCAGCATTGATGTTCCTGGACGAGCCGACGACGGGCCTCGACCCGCAGAACCGCAACAACCTCTGGGACCACATCATCGGGATGCGGCGCCGCAGCGACATGACCGTCGTCTTCAGCACCCACTACCTGGAGGAGGCCGATCAGGAGGCGGATCGGATCGTCATCATCGATCACGGGCGCATCATCGCCGAGGGCACGCCGACCCAGCTCAAACAGCGTCATGTCGGGGACCGGCTGACCCTGGAAACAACCGATCGCGCTTCCGCCGAGCGCCTGCGTGGACTCATTGCGGCGACGGACGGTGTCGGGACGGTGACCCGGCAGGGGGATGCGGTCATCGGGCAGGTCGCCGACAGCCGCGCGGCACTGCCGAGCGCGATCGCCGCCGCCCGGGACCAGGGGATCACCGTGGTCGCAGCCGACACCCGGCTCCCCACGCTCGATGGCGTGTTCTTCGAACTCACCCGCCGGAGCCTGCGCGACGCCGGCGGGCGACCCGCCACCGGCACCGAGGACAGCGACCAGACACCGGAGAAGGCCGCATGAGCACCATCACCCCACCCCGCAGACGCAACGTCACAGGCGACATCCTCATCGTGATGACCCGCGAGTTGCGCCCCGTGGCCGGTGACCCGTTCTCTCTGGTCGTCGGACTGATCCAGCCGCTGTTCTTCCTGCTCCTCTTCGGGCCTTTGGTCGTGCACGACACTCAGCTACGCACTGGCCATCGCCGTGCGCGAGCAGGACTGGATGTTCTGGACCGTGCACCAGACGGTCCTCTTCCCGCTGATGATTCTCTCCGGGATGCTGCTCCCCTCGATGAGGGACCGCAGTGGATGCGCGTCCTCGCGCAGGTCAACCCCCTCACCCACGTCGTCGAGGCCGAACGCGACCTCTTCGCCGGACAGATCGCGACCCCCGACGTCGGCTACGGATTCCTCGCCGCCGGCACGACCGCCGTACTTGGCTTCGTCCTCGGGCTTCGCGCCCTGCGCGCCAGCACCGACTGACAACACCCGCACGAAAGGACCCACGAACATGCGCATCCTCGTCACCGGAGCGACCGGCCAGGTCGGGCGGCACCTCGTCGCGCAACTCCACGAAGCCGGACACGACGTCCGCGCACTCTCCCGCACCCCCGCCAAAGCCGACCTCCCGACCGGTGTCGAGGTGGTGGCGGGCGAGCTCACCGATGCCGCCACGCTCGGAGCAGCCTTCGAAGGGGTCGACGCGATCCATCTGATCACCTTCGGCGGCGACGACGACCTGACCAACGGCCCCGAGATCATCGACCTCGCCGCACGCCACGGCATCACTCGGGCCACGGTCCTCGGCGGCTGGTCGCCCACCAGTATCGAAAGCGCCCTGGAGTCCAGTGCGATCCGCTGGACCCTGCTGCAGCCGGCGGAGTTCATGTGCAACGCCCTCGAATGGGCCGATGAGATCCGATCCCAGGGCACCGTGTCCATGCTCGCCACCTTCCCCAGCGCGATGGTGCATGAGGCCGACATCGCCGCCGTGGCCGCCACCGCGCTCACCCACGGGGGCCACGAGGGTCGGAGCTACCCGATCACCGGGCCCGAAGCCCTTACCCCGGCGGAGCGCGCCCGGATCATCGCCGAGGCCACCGGGCAGGACATCACCTTCGTGCACCTGAGCGAGGACGCGGAGCGCGCCCGGCTGCGCGGCTACGGATACGACGAGGACTACGTGGAGTTCGGAATCCAACTGGCCACGAGCCCGCCCGAGGTCAGCGGTGTGGTCCTGCCCACCGTCGAGGACGTCACTGGCACGCCCGCGCGAACCTTCGCCCAGTGGGCGCGGGAACACGCTGAACGGTTTCGCACCGCGCCCTGACCGGCACCGGCCCAGCCGGGGGCGGCGAAACGCCTGGGGCGAGGCGCGGCCGGACTGCTGACCATCGCCGAACAGCTGCGGCGGGCCGATATCCAGTTGGAGCTGCTCACCGGCCCGCTGCAGGGCGTGTACGACCCGAGTGGGCACGGCGGCGCGTTGTTCGCGGCACGCCCTGCGTCGCGATCTGCACGACGCCCAGCAAGGCGCGATCATCCGCCCACACCTGCAGGATCAAACCGAACAGGCCTGGTGCCTCACGATCCTGACCAACGCGATGATCACCTGGACGGAGGCCGGCACCACCTTCCTGCTCAACCCTTGAACCGGGGTGCTGGTGATATCCGGCCGAGATTTCCCGCTACCGGCTGGGGCGCTGCTCTCAGGATAGGCCGAGCCTGACATAGAGAGATTAGCGAGCAATGCGCCTGATAGGTGGCGCCTGGTGGCCAATATCCGCCGTCGCGGCAGTGCCTCACCCCTGCTAGAACACTGGCATGGCAGATCGCAGCATTGTCGTGGTTGGCGCCGGCATCATCGGGGCGTCACTGGCGTACCACCTGGCCGGGCGCGGCCGACCCGTCACGTTGATCGATGCAGGCCTGCCTGGTTCGGGCGCCACCCGCGCTTCTTTCGCCTGGATCGGACGACCGGTCGCCAGCGACTTGCCCTCGGCGCCGCTGCGTTACCTCGCACTGGACGAGTACCGGCGGCTGGAGACCGAGCTTCCCGACTTGTCGATCCGCTGGTCGGGTTCACTGAGCTGGGACGGCTTCGACGAGACCCCGGGGCCGTGCACGAGCGATGTCGGAGCGCTGGAACCGCGCCTGCTCGATCCCCCGGCCGTGGCCATCCATCATCCGGAAGATGCGGCGTTCGACCCGGTCGCGGCGACCGATCTCCTAGTCGCCGCCGCGCGCGGTCGGGGCGCGCGGTTGCTAACGGGGATGCCTGCGACTGCCCTCGACTACCAGGCGGGCACGGTGAGCGGCGTTCAGACGACGGCCGGAGTTGTTCCCGCTGAGACCGTCGTCTTGGCCGCCGGCACCGGCACGGTTGCGTTGTGCTCCGGGATCGGCATCACCCTGCCCGTCGAGCCGTCACCCGCCATCCTTGTCCGGTTGCGCGCAGCGCCGGGCCTGGTCCGAACGATCATCGCGACGCCGTCGCTGGAGGCTCGGCAACTCGACGACGGTACGGTCCTGGCCCCCATGGCCTACAGCGGCGAGACGGACCAGGCCGCACTGCTCAGGACCGCCCGACGTGTCCGCGACCGGTTCGCTGCCTCCTTCACCGGAGCCAGCGACACGGAGGTTGTCTCCGTCGAGATCGGCTGGCGCCCGATGCCCACCGACGGGGAACCGGTCATCGGCCAGCCTGCCGGCACCCGGGGACTGTACGTTACCGTGATGCACTCGGCGATCACCCTGGCCGCCGCCGTTGGCCGCCTTGCCGCAACCGAGATTCTCACCGGGTCTCCAGCCCCCGAGCTCGCTGGTTGCCGGCCAGACCGGTTCCACTGATTCTCTTTCAACCACGCGCGCCTGCTCTCCGGCGCCCTGGCCGCAGCCCACGAGGCGGGACACGTGGTCGAGATCGTCAGCGTCGAGGGCTCCACCGAGACCCGGACCGAGCGCGTCCTCGAACTCGCCCAGTCCGGACAGGTGGACGGCGTGCTGTCGCTGACGCCCATGGCGGCCAGCATCGAGCACGGCTTGCCGAAGGGAGCGGCCGTCGTCGTCTCCCCGGACTTCGACGACGCCATGCGCAGCGTCGGTGAACTCACCGGCGCTTCGCCCGTCACCGAGCTGATCGAACGCCTCGCCGTCCTCGGCCACCGGCGGTTCCTGCACGTCGCCGGCGATCAGGACTTCGCCTCGGCGCGGGCGCGCAAGGTCGCCTACCTGGAGGCGGTCGAGCGGCTCGGACTCGAGTCGGTCGGGGTGGCAGAGGGAGACTGGTCGGGCGAGTCGGGCGTGGAAGCCGTCAGGCAGGTGGACCCCGGCCGGCTGCCCACCGCCGTGATCGCCGCCAACGACGTGGTCGCCGCCGGGGTCCTGCGCGGTGCCCGTGAACGCGGCCTAGACGTGCCCGGTGACCTGAGCGTCACCGGGTGGGACGACAACGAGCTGTGCCGGTTCCTCCCCCCGCCGCTCACCACCGTCCGCGTCAGCCTGGAAGGAGTCGGGCGCAATGCGGTGCTGCGGCTGATCAAGGCGGTTGGCGGGCCCGATCCCGAACCGTGGAGCGGACCGGTGGCGCAGGTCATCTGGCGCGAGTCGACGGCACCTCCGCGCAGTCGCCCCGCGTCCGCACCACCCGGGACGCGCTGACACCGGCAGGCTGCCGAGTGCCCCGCCACGGCGCCGCGCGGCAGGGTACGGCCCCGAGGATCAATCGAACCGTGGTTAGCGGTGAGATTGATCATGGTCCGGGGATCTCGGCGGCCGTGATGCGGGCGGCGTGGACCCGGTGCGCCTTGCGCTCGGCCGGGAGCGTGTCGAGGTGGTGCTGACGGGCGTCGGTCTGCTTGTCGGTGGATCGGCGCAGGTGGATCCGGTCAACCATGTCGGCGTGGTGGCCTCCCGGGGTGGCCGGCAGGCGTGATTGCGCCCCGCGGGTGGATTGGCTCGTGCTGGGATCGTGTGACGGACACCAGCCGAGTCGGCGCGGGCCCCTCCGCTCCTGAACTGATCGTCAGGACACTGTCCAACACCCGCCGCTGCTCGGAGCTGACCGCTGACTACGGTGGAGGGGTTGAGTGTCGTTGAGTGAGGGCGCGAAGACGTGGATGTGTATGAGGCCGTGGACAGTCGACGGGCTGTGCGGGCGTTCAGCGATGAGCCGGTGCCCAAGGAGATACTCGAACGAGTGCTGGCTACGGCGACGCGGGCTCCATCGAGTGGGAATCTCCAGCCGTGGCATGTGTACGTCGTGACCGGCGAGCCCTTGGCCGAACTCAAGAGGCGCGCGACGGCCAGGGCTCGGCGGGGGACCCGGGCGATGAGCGGGAGTATCCGATGTACCCGGCCGAACTGACCTCGCCGTATCTTGACCGCTTTTCCGCCGCGGCCGCCCAGCGGTACGAAGCGCTGGGAATCGAGCGTGATGACCCCGACAGGCCCAAGAAGATCGCCGCCTTGAACTCGGAGGCGTTCGGGGCGCCGGTCGTACTGTTCTGCTACCTCGACCGGACGATGGGGCCCGGACAGTGGGGGGACGCAGGGATGTACTTGCAGACGGTCATGCTGTTGCTCAGAGCGGAGGGGTTACACAGTTGCCCCCAGGTGATGTGGACGATGTATCGCAAGACTGTCAGCCAGTTGGTGGGAGCCGATGACGGGCTCATACTGTTCTGCGGTGTCTCAGCGGGGTTCGAGAAGGAAGGCGTGCCACGGCTGCGTACGGGGCGGGCGGACATGATGGAGACAGTGAGCTTCATCGGGGTGTGACCGTCGGCCGAAGCGCCCCGCCTGCCGGGCCGGAGGCGCGGAAGCCGTAGCGGCCAGGCACGTCGAGGTTGGCGTTCTTGAGCGGGGACGGCCGGGCCACGTCTCGCCGCCCCTCGCAGTTTGCTGCGGGCGTGGTCCAGGGTGACCCGCACAGTGTTGAGACGGGTTCCCAGGATTGCGGCGACCTCGGCGGGTGTGTACCCGTCGTGGCGCGGAGCCAGGACGCGCCGCTGCTGGGGCGCAAGACGGCGATGACTCACCAACCATCTGCTCGTCGGCTCCGGCCGCCTCCCGGCAGAACACCCTGGCCGCGCTGAAGGAGTGGGGCATGCTCAGAAGGACCATCCACCTATTAGTTACGTGGAATCTGACTGGAGGGACGATCATGCTCTCTGCGGTCTCGCCACGAACTGAGGAGATGCGTTGGGCACGGTGGTGCTGGCGGAGAAGTGGCCCGTCCTGGGGCGGCATGAGCAGGCGGCCCGGTGGCTGCGGATCTGGACTGATTTGGGACGGGCACCCCGGACGATCGACGCCTACGCGCGTGGCCTGGCCGAGTACCTCGACCGGTGCGAGCGCGAGGACGTCGACCCGGTGGAGGCGACGCGGGAGCACATCGCCGGTCACGTGCGGGAACTCACCACCCAGCCGAGCCGCCGCGGCACAAACGTGGTGTCGATCGACTCGGGATCGGGGCTGGCCAACGCCACTATCCAGCAGCGGCTGGTGCCGGTCCGACTGTTCTACGACTTCCTCATCGAGGAGGGCTTGCGCGAGTCGAACCCCGTCGGGCGTGGCCGCTATACCCCGGGACGCAAGTTCGGCGGCTACCAGCGTGGCCTGGCGCCCCGACTGACCACGCTGCCGTGGATCCCTACCGACCAAGAGTGGCTGGCCTTTCTGGAAGCGGCCAGGTCCGAGCCACCGCGCAACCGCGTGATGCTCGCGCTGGCCTACGACGCGGCGCTGCGCCGTGAGGAGCTGTGCTCATTACGGACCGACGATCTGGACCCGGGCCACCGTACGCTTCGGGCTCGGGCTGAGACCACCAAGAATCGGTACGAGCGCGTGGTGCCGTACTCGGCGTCGACCGGAGTGCTGCTGTCGAGCTACCTGCGGCATCGGGCCACGATCAGCCGGGCTCGCGGCCCGTTGTTCCTGTCGGAGTCCCGGCGCAACTACGCCGAGCCGCTGACGCTGTGGAGCTGGTCGAAGATCGTGCGGCGTCCCACCTGGCCCACGCCCCGGCAAATCAGCACGCCAGCCCAGGCGACCCTGCTGCCAGTCATCGAGATCAGCCGGAGGCCGACCTAGTCAGGCTGCGTGCCACAGCCCAGCCGGTGCCGCACGAAATCCGGATGGGCCTCGCCGACATCGATGCTGTTCTCATCAAGAGCGTTGGCGATATGGAAACGGCCCGCGTCGAACACGAACTCCACAGCGAGGGTGCCGGCCGCCACGTCGCAACGGCCAGTCGATATCCACCGCCGAGCCGAAGTGCCACGCTTGACAAACCGATTCCACATAATGGCCAAATACCTGTCAGACCCGGCCTTCAGACGGAAGATCTCGCGGCAATGGAACAAGGGCGAGAGCCTGCAGGCGCTGCGCCGCGACCTGCACTATGCCCAGCAGGGCACCATCACCCGGTGGTGCCTGACCCTGCTGACCAACCCCGTGGCCGCCGGGCGACCGAACATTATTCCAGAGCGGTGCTGGAGCTGCGTTCGCAAGGCCGGGATGTCAGCGACGAGATCCTGTCGCACATCTCGCCCGGCCACAGCGACAACATCAACATCCTCGCCGTCATCAACGTCGACGTCGAGGCGGAACTGGCCAAACTCGACACCAGCGGCTGGCGACGCTGCGGCCGGCGCAACGGCGCGAGCTGGGGCTGACGCCCTGACAGGCCCTGCGCCGCTATGTGGAGGAGACGTGGGCGGTGGTGGCCCGCGCACGGCGCGGACCACCACCAAGCTCACGGCTCGATCTATGCGAGCAGGAAGACAAGTGTTGGACTGCCCACCTACGTGCCCGAGTCAGCGCTCACGAATTTTAGGTGTGGGCGTGCTTGATGACTCCGAACCACCGCTGCAAGGCTGCCCGGAGTGTGTCGATCTCCATGGGATCGGGCCGGGGTGATGTAGCCGCCCAGGCCACATAGCAGTCCGGTCGAAGGAGCAGGGCGGTGGGCGCGGGGGTCTGGGAGCTCGCCGCGACGATGTCGATCTGGTCGTGGCGCAGGGCGAGTGTCTCCGCCAGCGACGCTCCTTCGGTCAGGTCGAGCAGCAGGGGACGTGCGGTTCTGGTCAGCTCGGCCAGCCGGACCGGCCCCGCCGGGGTGTGCAGGTCCAGGTCCGGGGCGAACCGGCCGATCAGCGGGTGCGGCTCGCGTTCGCCCATGTCGTAGCGGACGTCGTCGCCCGCGGTGAGTTCGGCCAGGCGCCGCACGGTGCCCGGGTCGCGGAGCAGTTCGGTGAACACCTCGCGCAGTCCGGTGACATCGCTGCCGGGGGCGATCAGGGCCGCCTGTGCCTGCGCGTTCAGCACCATGCGCTGGGCGGCCGATCTCCGCTCCGTCTCGTAACTGCTCAGCAGTTCAGACGGGGCGCTTCCCCGGATCTCGGCGGCGAGTTTCCAGCCGAGATTGACCGCGTCCTGCAGGCCGAGGTTGAGCCCTGGACCGCCTCCCGTGGCGGCGTACACGTGGGCGGCGTCGCCGATCAGGAACACCCGGCCGTCGGCGAACCGTTCGGCGACCCTGGTGTTGCCGCCGGTCAGCCGGCGCAGCGCGTGGGGTCCCTGGCCGTCGGGCGGCCCGAGGGGCACGTCGAGGCCGAACACGCGGCGGATGCTCGCTCGCAACTCCTCCAGGCTCATCGCGGTGTCGGTCGTGGGCTGGTCCCACTCTGTGGTGCTGACCAGCGGCGGGTGGCCGGGCATCGGCGCGTAGGAGAACCCTCCGCGCTCGGTGCGATGGGGCATGAACGGGGGAACGGCGCCGTAGCCGGGCACGTCCAGCGCGCCGGTCGCAGGATCGACCCAGTCCGCCGGGACCGTCGCATGCGCTGAGCGCACGGTCATCCGATCGTAGGTGATGCCGGGGAATCCGATGCCGGAGAGCTTGCGCGTGGTGCTGTGGGCTCCATCGGCACCGATCAGGTATCGGGCCTGTAGGCGGTACTCCCCGTCCGGGCTCATGATGTCGACGGTGACGGCGTCGTCGTCCTGTGACAGGCCGACGACCTCGTGTCCCCGCCGGATTTCCACGCCCAGCTCGATGGCGCGCTCCTGCAGGACCTGCACGATGCGTCGCTGCGGCACCGGCAGAGCATAGACGGGGCTGTCCTCCAGAAGGCTCAAGTCCAGGCCCATCGCGCCGAACATGAAGTACGCGGAGTTCGGCTGCGGTGGTTCCGGGCTGCCGCTGAGAGGTTCGTGCAACCCGCGGTGGTCGAGCATCTTCACGACCTGGCCGAGCAATCCGTTCGCTTTCGGTTCCTGGCTGGGCTCAAGGAGCCGCTCCAGTACGAGCGGCCGGACCCCTGCCAGGCTCAGTTCGCAGGCCAGCATCAGCCCGTTGGGGCCGCCGCCGGCGATGACAACATCTGTGATCATGTGTACTCCTTGTTCGCCCGGAAAGGGGCAGGTCGGATGAAGCGCTGAAGCACCCGGTCGGCGGGCGGCAGCCAGTGCGGCTCGCCGGGGGTGTGGTCTTTGTGACGTGGTCAGCCGCGGTAGTACTCGGCGAGGGCGGTGAAGGCGGCCTTGGGTTCCCAGGGCATGTCGGGGTAGGTGTCCCCGCGGCGGTCATCGAGGACTTTGACGATGCCGGGGCTGGCCAGGTCGAGGTCGTCGCGGGGATCGCCGTCGGGGCGGTGCGGGAAGTTGTCGAGGGCGAAGAGGAAGACGAAGGCGCTGTCGACACCCGCGGCCTCGTAGATCTCCAGCAGCTCCCGCAGGTACATGGCCTGGCCGGCCTCGTCGCGGACGCACTCGCTGTTCAGCCGGACCGGCGCGCCGGTGTCCTCGTCGAATTCGAGGACCTCCAGAACGCGACCGCCCCTCTCGCCCGCCCCGCGGTAGGCGGCGGTGCCGAACTCGGTGATCGCGACCGGCTTTCCCTGGGCCACGAGGGTGCGCACGCCCTCGGAGAACTGGTCGGCGACCTCGGCCGACCGGTAGAGATCCACACCCACGATGTCGAAGGGGGCCCAGTCGACGCGCTCGAGCGGTATGGCGGCGTACGTGATGCGGCCGCCAAATCGCTCGCGAACGAGGGCGACGGCGCCGGCGAGGAAGTCGTTGACCCGTGCGCTGAGTTCGCCGACCCGCTCGGCCAGGCGATCTCGTTGAGTCAGCAGTCCGAGCCTGTCCTCCTGGGTGTCGCCTGGCAAAAATCCCTTGTTCATCAGGCTCAGCTCAGCGCCGGCGACGAACACGACCCCGGCGCCGCGCCGCCGGATCCGCTCCGCCCGCTCAGCGCAGTCGGCGAACAGCGGCAGCGTCTCCTCGGCGGTCAGCTCCAGGGGGTAAGGCGAGAACCAGACCTCCAGGCCGAGGTCGGCGGCGTAGGTTGCGGCCAGTTCCAGCCGCTCGGGATCACCGCCGATGACGCGGACCGCGGTGCAGTGAAGGTCGTCCCGGATGATCTCCAGCTCACGCTTGACCACGTCCGGGTCGAAGCACTCACGGGAGAACCCGCCGTTGCGGACGAAACCGGTGTCGTAGCTGATGCCCTTGGCCCTCATCGCGTTGATCCTTTCCTGAGGGATGAGGACGCCCAGGCTAGGGAAGGAAAGTGCGGATACGCAAATTTGCGCACACGCACCAAAGCTGGGATGCTGGGACGGTGACGACAGACGGACGGGGCTGCGCGAGCAGAAGAAGCAGGACACCCGGGGACGCCTTGCGCGCGGCGGCCCTGCGGCTGGCTCTTGAGCGCGAGCCGGACAACGTGCGCGTCGATGACATCGCCGAAGCCGCCGGCGTCTCACCGAGGACGTACAACAACTACTTCTCCAGCCGCGAACACGCGATCGTCGCCGCCCTCGCCGGCGAGCGGGAAGCACGGGTCGCGGCGGCGGTGGCCGACCGGCCCGCCAGCGTCGGCCCCGCCGACGCCGTCATCGAGGCGGTCGTGGATCAGTACACCGCCCCGCACGATTCCGGCCGGGACGCGATGCTGCTGATCATCACCCGCCCCGCGCTGCGCGACGCATTCGTCGAAACCACTACCGCGATCGAACATCCCCTCACCGACGCGATCGCCGAACGTCTCGGCGATGGCGACCCGCACACCGCACGGGTGCTCGCGGCGAGCGTGGCCGCCGCAGTTCGCGTGGCGCTCGAGCAGTGGCTGCAGACGGCGGCCTCGTCCTCCACAACCAGCGGGTTCGTCGTGCCGTCCGGCTCGCTACCGCACCTCCTCCGAGCCACGCTCGCACCCCTCACTCCCGCACTCGACGGCACCGAGCAACGAGCTCTCCGCCGCCGGCATCCCGCGCAGCCGTCCGGACCGCACTGGGCGACCTGCTATCCGACCAGGTCCCGGACATCGAGCAGAGTTGACGATCAGCGCGCGGCCGGTCCCCAGGGTGATTCGCTGGGCGTTGAACTGAGCTCGTTACGGCAGTGTGGTGGCGCGGTGTTCGGCGATGGCCATGGTGGTGAGGTTGGGGTTGGCGGTGGGTGGGGTCGGCATGATTGAGGCGTCGATGACGTGGAGGTGGTCGATGCCGTGGACGGCGCCGGTGGGGGACACGACGGCGTCGGGGTCGTCAGGTGGGCCCATGCGGCAGGTGGGAGTGTGGGCCAGGCGGCGGGCCAGGTGCATGCCGTTGATAAGGCGTGGGGCGTCGCGGGGATCGGTCAGGAAGCCCGGGTCGATGTGTGGTGAGTCCTTGGGGTCGGTGGAGCGCAGCAGTAGCCGTCCGCCGGAGTGGGGTCGCAGCAGGCCGACGAACAGGGTGAGGGTGGCCTGGCCGGTGTCGTCTGTTTCCGGGCCGAGGGGAAAGACGTGCAGGTCGATGCCGGTGCCGCTGTCGGTGCGGTGGGAGGGGCAGGTCAGGAACATCTGCAG